>JANQIE010000181.1 GCA_028282295.1 Desulfobacterales bacterium
GCCCGACGGCACGCACGCGGTCGAAGCCAAGGGGCTGGCCCGGTCCAGCGAGGGCAAATGGCGCGTGGCCAAAGAAGGCAACCGGCTGCGCCCCATCGACCCGCACGGCAAGCCGATCGATGGCTATATTGTGGTCTCGCGCAAGCAAAAAGAGGGGGACGGCTATGACTACTTTATCTCCTTCAGGGCCAAGGGGGGGGGCGCCGGAGTATCGATGGATGTCGGCGACCATGTAGACCCGAAGGAATTGGAGGACTATGTAAAAGAATATTGGGATCCTGTTATAAGAGGGACTCGGAAAATAACACCGCAAACCAGCCCTTCAATGAAGCTAATGAAGCTGATGGACTATATTGATGATATGAACGCCTATGGAGATATTCGCTACAGAAACATCACTGCCAAAGAAGGCGAGGATGTCCAGAAATTGTTCGAAGGTATGAGTGCCATGGCAGACCGCTTCCCCCGTAACTTCATCCCGAATAAATACAGAGCCGCGCTTGTCGATATATTGGAGCGGTCAGGGCGCCTGCCAGAGATTTCCACAGTCGATAGACTTCGAAAGATGGACTATTGGCATGAGTTAAAACTTTACGAAATCCTTTTGGCGCAGCCGATAGTAAAAGACCCGGAAGATGTTTTGGACTATGAGACTTACCGGAAACTTTGGAATAGGCTTGACACATTTACTTCGGTCGAGCCAGAAGATTATCGCAAATTTGCGAAAGCGATTGATGAGCAGGCGTTTTACTTCCGGGGTTTCAGATCTCTTAATCGTGAAGTAGATGATGGTATAATCAGACGTATCCAATCCGATTCGGAATTTAATTCGGCCTTCAAAACGTTAAGATACGGTGATAAGCATGATCTGGACGACAAAGTTAGAAACGCGGCATCTCAAATTGTTGCCGACAAAATAGCCCAATATGTAGAAGATAGCGTGAAGGAGGTTTTAGAGGCAAAAGGGCTGCCCGATCCGGCATTGGTTAATATGGATAACAGAATAATCAGCAAAGTGGTCTTTGAAAATCTACAAGGAGGTAAAAATGCCCAAAAAAGAACAGCGGGTGGATTTACGTATCATAATAAAGAAATACTCTTAGATGACGATTTAAAATTACTTTCGCTTAGTTTATTTGGTTCAGCGCTGCATGAAACCCGTCATGGCGTACAACTCTACCTGGATGAATATGTACAGGCGGTTGCGAATCTTATTCGAAAAGGAGATCCGCTAGATGCCAGCATAGCGTCGGTCAAATCCAACAAATTTTTTAACTCAATGTACGATGAGACTCGTTTGATTGGAATTGCGAACGGCCGGCCAAGAGGAGAAAGTATGGAAAAGTTAATCGAATCAGTTATTTACGCTACATACAATCCGAATCTTCCCCTCGCGGAAGTTCCGATGGGCGACATAATTTCGATTTTGGGAAATCGAGCCTACACCTTATCTATGCATGAAGTGGACGCACAATTACAAGCAGCGCGCATTGTTGACGCAATGGACAATGTCCATGGTCAAAGCATGTTCAGGGATAGCCCGCCGCCAAGCGGCGGCAGTGGTGGAACGGGGTCGTTTGAACCTGCCGGAGGAATTGATGACCTGGTTTGAATTCGGATTTATCAATGCAATATTTTTATAAAAGGTTACTATCGTTTTGATCCTGGACCCCGGCGTTCGCCGGGGTGACGACGGTATGGCGTTATTTATACAATTGGCTTCCGGTGTTTGTCGGGTGACGACGGTATGTTGTTATTTATTCAACTGGCCCGGGTGTTCGTCGGGGTGACTGTCATTTGCCGGATCTTCAAGTTGGGATTAAGCGCCGCGTTGCGTTGACGATCCCGGTAAATTTTGGTAGCTCCATAGGGCCTTATTTTAAGAAAGATGCGCGAGTTTGTGCCAAGTAAGAAATCAACCTAGTGTCCATCCGGAAATAGTAGATTTTGGTTCAGGCCAAGGCCGCAGCGAATTTGAAACCGCAGGCGTAGCCCTGCTACGTCGAGGATGTCAAATTCGTGAGAACGCCGGCCTGGGCCAAAAGATGCCATTTCCGGATGGACACAACCTAATCTCGACGGCAGACTAATCCATGGACGTTTTACTCAAGGAAAAACATATCAGCATCCGGCGCACGGTGCGTGCGTTCTGTGAGCGCGAAATCAAACCGGTTGCCGGGGAGATCGACCGGCAGGCGCGGTTTCCCTGGGAGGTGGCCGACAAGATGGGCCCCCTGGGGTACTTTGGAATCCAGGTGCCCAGGGAACTGGGCGGCGCCGGGCTGGATTCGTTAAGTTATGCGATCATCATCGAGGAGCTGTCACGGGTGTCGGGCGCCGTGGGGCTGTGCGTGTCGGTGCACAACAGTGTGGTCCTTTACCCGCTGCTGGCGTTTGGCTCGGATGAGCAAAAAGAGACCTGGGGCCGGGCCCTGGCCAGGGGGGAAAAGATCGGGGCGTTTTGTCTGACCGAACCGAATGCCGGTTCGGATGCCGCCGGGATCGAGGCTACGGCCCTGCGCGATACGGATCATTATCTGCTGAACGCCAACAAGGTGTTTGTCACCAACGGCGGCATCGCCGACATTTGTCTGATTTTCGCCCGCACCGACCCGGACGCCGGGCATAAGGGGATCAGTGTGGTGGTGGCCGAGCGGGGCACGACCGGTTTTGTGGTGGGGGACCTGGAGGATCTGTGCGGCATGCGCGCCAATCCGGTCAGTTCCATTCGGCTTTACGACTGCAAGGTGCCGTTGACCAACCTGCTGGGCAGGGAAGGGCAGGGGCTCAGGATCGGTATGGCCGCTCTGGACACAGGGCGCATGGGGATCGCCGCCCAGGCCGTGGGGATTGCCCAGGCCGCCCTGGAGGAAGCGGTGCAGTATGCCGGGCAGCGCCGGCAGTTCGGGGTGCCGATTGAAAAACACCAGGTGATCCGGATGATGATCGCCGACATGGCCACCCAGGTGGATGCGGCCCGTCTGATGGTCTACCGCGCCGCGCTGCTCAAGGACCGGGGGCTGCCGTTCTCCCAAGAGGCGGCCATGGCCAAGCTCTTTGCCTCGGAAGCGGCCTGCAAGGTCACCGACCTGGCGGTGCAGGTTCACGGCGGCTACGGGTATTCCAAGGCCTATGCCGTGGAGCGCTATTACCGCGACGCGCGGGTGACGCGCATTTACGAGGGGACCTCGGAGGTGCACCGGATGGTGATTGCCAAGGGGGTGTTGGGTAAGTAAAGGAAGAGGGGGGAGAGTATGTCAAAGGCCCAATAGCAAATTGTTTCAGCAACTCAAAAGAGATGCAACTCAGGGCTCTGGACAAAAAGCATTACAGGCCGCAAAGCAGGGTTAAAGCCTATAATCGTTTTTTTAAGAGGTGAACATGCCTTTAAACATTATCGTCTGTATTAAGGCCGTCGTCACTGATATGCCCACGGCGCGCGTGGTTCGCACGGTGGACAGTCTGCGGTTGAATCTGTTTGATCTGCCGGCGCTGGAGACGGCGTTGCAACTGAGGGAAACTCACGGCGGCAAGGTTACGGTGCTGTCTTTGGGGCCGCCCCAGGCGCAACCGGTTTTAAAGGAGGCCCTGGCGATGGGCGCCGACCGGGCTGTGCTGGTGTCGGATCCGGCGGCGGCCGGTTCGGATACGCTGGCCACGGCCAATGCCCTGGCCGCCGCTCTGTCCAAACTGGCGCCGTTTGACGTGGTTCTTTTCGGCACCCGTACGTGCGACAGTGATACCGGGCAGGTGGGACCGCAAACCGCCACTATTATGAACATCCCGGTCATCTGCGGGGTGACCCGGTTGGCGGTGTCCGCGCAACAGGCCGAGGTGGTGCGCCTGCTGGATCAACTGGTGGAGACCTATGCGGTGGATCTGCCGGCAGCGTTCACGATTCATCCCGAGGGGGCGCGGTCTCGTGATATCGGGCTGATGGGCCTGGCTGCGGCGTTTGATGCCGCCACGGTGGAATCCTGGACCATCGCCGATCTGGGCCTGGTGCCCGCCCAGGTGGGCGACGCCGGTTCGCCTACACGGGTGTTGTCCATGCAAACCGTCAAACGTGATCGGCAATGTGAATTCATTTCAGCCCAGCAACCGGAACAGCAGGCCGATGAGTTGATGCGGCGGCTGGTCGAGGCGGGGCTGGTCGGCTAAATGGGAATGAAAATGATAAACGATTCTCCGTCTCTTGCTGAAATCTGGGTGGTTGCCGATTTACGCACCCCGCATTTTTTCGGCTACAGTTTGAATGTTCTTGCGCTGGCGCGCGAAATCGCTTCCCGGCTAAGCAGCCGGGTTGCCGCTGTGGTGATGACCGCCACCGCGCCGGCGGCGGAAACAACCGGCGATCCGGATAGCTGCGTGTTGCCGCTGCCCGCGCAAGACTTGTTGGCGGCCCATGGCGCCGACCGGGTTTACATCATGACCGACGACACGTTTGCCACGGCCCAGTGTCAGCATCTGGCGCCGGTCCTGAGCCGGCGGATGCACGCCCATCAACCAAAGCTGGTGATGGTGCCGCTGACCGACTGGGGGCGCGAGCTGGCTGCCCGCACGGCGGCCTGCGCACAGGTCGGCCTGATGGCCGACTGCATGGATATCAAGGTTGATGGCGACGGGCAACTGGTGGGGCTTTGTCCGGCCTGGGGCGGCGAAATTGTGTCGCAGATCGTTCTGGCCCCGGAGCAGACCACCGGTCTGGCTACGGTGCAGCCGCATTGCCGTGCGGCGGTAAAGGTCGACACGCCGGCTGCCGAGATGGTGGCGGTGACCGATGTGCAAGGCGTGGTGGACAACCGCATCCGGTTGAAGGCCCGTGAGTTGGATACCGAACGGCAACAGGGCTTGGAAACCGCGCAAACGGTGGTGGTCGGCGGGGCCGGTTTGGGCAACAGCGAGGGGTTTGAGCTGGTGCGGGAACTGGCCGCCGGGCTCGGCGCGCAAGTGGGCGCCACACGGCCGCCGGTGCTGCAACACTGGGTGGCCGAGGACCGGATGATCGGCCAGACCGGCAAGGCGGTCAGGCCACGCCTGTTGATTTCCGTCGGCACGTCCGGAGCGGTGCAGTACACGGCCGGGATCGCCGAAGCCCAGACCGTGGTGGCCGTCAATCGTGATCCCCAGGCGCCGATTTTTCAGATCGCCGACATCGGGGTGGTGGCCGATGCCAGGGTGTTCCTGCCGGTCCTGATCCGCAAGGCCAGGCAGACCGTGATGCGCCTGATCGCCGATCAGGTATGCGGCGCCGGTGACAAACCTGCCGCCGCTAACGGTTTCGGCGCACACATTCGCAAGCTCAGGCAGGGGCGCGACTGGAGCGTGGCCCGGTTGGCCGGCGCCACCGGGCAGACCCCGGATTTTATCACCCAGGTGGAGGCCGGCGAGGTGTCACCGCCGGTCAGTTTCCTGTTGCGTCTGGCCGCCGCTTTTGAGATCGATCCGGGCACCTTTTTGAACCGGGACGCCCAAACCGCCATCCGGGACCAGCGTCTTAACGCCTACGTCAGGCGAACCGCAAATTACTCCTACGAAACCCTCACCCAAGGCCGCGAACACGACCACCTGCGGGCTTTCATGGTCACCATCGAACCCAAGCAGGCCCACAAGCCGGTGGCCTACAAGCATGAAGGCGAAGAGTTCATCTTTGTCATGGCCGGCGATCTTGAACTGACCTTGGGCGGCAAAGCCCGCCGCCTGAAAGCCGGCGAGTCGCTGCATTTCAATTCAGATACACCGCACAAGCTCAAAAGTGTTTCCGACGAAGCGACGAGGTGTCTGGTGGTGCTGTATACTTTGTAGGCGATGATTAAATTCCCTCCAGGGTAAACACCTGCGGGCTGGTCAGGGCGTTGCAGGCCCGCGCGGTGGCCATGGTGTCGGCATGCCTGCTGTTTAGCAGCACCATATCCAGCCCTGCCCCTGCCAGCATGGCCAAGTAGGTTTGTTCCAGTGTCAGGCGGCGCGGGTCAGCGCCCATTCCGGCGGTCAGATTCGATAACCCGGCGATGGTTTTAACGTCAAAACCGAGGATGTCGGGCAGTAATTGCAAAACTTTTAATATCTGCATGGCCTGTTGGTGTCCGTCCTGCCAGATCACCGGCACCACCACCGGGTCGATGATCAGTTTGTCCGGGGCGATACCGGCTTGTTGGGCCCGGGACCAGATGTCGACCGCCAGGTTCAGGCGGGTGTCGGCGTCCGGCGGTACATGGCCGTCCGGAAAGAGCAGATAGCCGATGATGGCGGCGTTGTGGGCGGCTGCCAGCGGCAGGATTTTTTCAAGCTTGACCGGCTCCAGGGAAAAACCGTTGATAATGGCGCGGTTGCGGCAGGCTTTGAGGCCGGCGGCCATGGCTGTTGGATTGGCCGTGTCGATCACCAGCGGCAGGTCACAGGCGGCTTGCACGGTTGTCACGCAAAAGGTCATTTTCGCCTCGCTGTCGCGCGGCAACGGGCCGGTATTGATGTCGATGGCCTGGGCGCCGGCGGTCACACATTCACGGACCAGGTTTTCGATGGGCGTGGGGGCGAACCGGTCAAGGGCGCCGGCCACAGCCGGATTGGTGATCTGCAGGTTGTCGGCAATGCGCAACATGGATGTGTGTACTCCTGTATGGGAACGATTGGGGTAATTTTTGTCGGACCTGCCGCAAACAGGATGACGGCTCAATTCGGTGGGCATGGCCCACCCGATCGACGCGGCAATAGCAGGGTGGGCCGTGCCCACCAACATTATCTGGTGCCCATCCGGAAATAGCATCTTTTGGTCCAGGCCGGCGTTCTCACGAATTTGAAATCCCCCTCTGCGAACTCTGCGTCTCTGCGTGAAACAAAAAATTAATGTCACATGGTTATCGTTTGTCCACGGCTTTGATCGGATCCGGATCGTTCAGACTGCCGATCAACACCTGCTCAATTCTTGTTGGCGATGGTTTTCGATAGATTCGATGCGCCAGCTGCCGGCCTTGCGCAATATCGTCGGGCGTATCGGCCTGATTCAGGAAAACGACTCTGCGTGCTTGAGCGGGTGCGTTTTTGAACAAGCCAATGGGCGCGTGCACTAACTCGACCAACGCTGCTGAGTCAATTTTCGCGCCCGCCGCCAAACCGGTTACCCGGGCAAAGGCTGCGGGACGGTGCACCCATGTTTCGGTTAACGGCTGGTGCAATGCCTGTAGACCGATCAGGCCGATGATCACAATGGCGCCGGCCGGAACAACCGGTTCATGCGTTGCCGGCGCCTTGACCGCCCGTCCCCTGGCGCCGTCGGCTTCCACTAAAATCAGATCGAAATGTCCCTGGTCGCGCCAGGTATCGATGACCTGGGGGGCATAGCCTTTCACTTTTATTGACCCGGCGCCGCTGTGCTGGGCGGCCAACGTAATTTGCCCGGCGACAGCCGCTTTACCCGGTTCACCGTTCGTTATGAACCGATGGGCCGGATAGCGCGCGTGGGCCGGGTGCCAAAGGGCGGTCGTCGTGGTCATCAGAACCCGGCAGCCCTGCGCGGCATACGCCCGGGCCAGCAGCCCCATCAGGGTGGTTTTGCCGCCCGCGCCCACCAATGCGACGGTGGCGGGACGTGTGATCCGTAGCGCTTGCGTCAATCCGGTCATGGTTCCCGGCCTGTTTCAGATTCAATGGCGCGCAGGCGCATCAGGTCGGCCGGTGTGTCCACATCAAGATGGATGCCCGGATCGTCAACCGCGACAAAGGTGGTGCGGTCCCGGTACGCGTTAAACAGGGCGCGCGGACCGGTGTCGCCGGTCAGGCCGTGCAGGCGTTCGAACAACGAGGCGTCCACGATGACCGGGTTGCCCCGTTGCCCTTTATGGGTCGCAATGGTCAATAGCGGGCGATTGCGCTGGTAGGCGCGCATCAGTGCGGTCACTGTTGCCGTTCGCACCAGGGGTTGGTCAACTAGTAAAAACAGGGCTGCGCGGCAATCCCCCGGCAGGGCCGCGATGCCGGTTTGCACCGATCGGCTTTGCCCTGAAGCGTATTGCGGGTTGACGGCGACATGGGCCGGCCGCAAGTCGATGGTTCGTTGGATCGTGTCGCCTGCATGCCCCAACACCACCACGAGCGGGGTTAGCGCGCAGGTCCGGGCCAGGTCGAGCGTATGTTCCAGCAGCCGCCTGCCCTTGAACCGGATGAGCGGTTTGGGCTGCCCCATGCGTGTGCCGCGGCCCGCGGCAAGGATGATAGCGGCGATTTGTGAGGGTGTGTTCAAAATGGATCCCTTATTTGGAATATCATCAGCTAATCCATAGCATAGAAACTTTATTTTGAATCAAAATAATTGACAGCTTGCCGTTCGTCCCCTATTCGTTTTAATGGGGTTGCATGTCCTCAACAAAAGGAATTTTCACCATGGAGCATGTTTTAGGTCTTGGATGCATGATCTGCGGCCGGCAGTACCGGCCTGATGAAGTGGCGTATGTCTGCCCGCATCACGGTGACGAGGGCATTTTGGATGTGCAGTACGATTATGACCGGATCGCCAGAACCATCGATCGCGCCGGCCTTGCGGCTGAGCGCGATTTTAGTATGTGGCGCTACCGTCCCTTGCTGCCGGTGGCCGCCGATGCCGCCGTACCGCCCCTGGCGGTCGGGTGGACGCCGCTGTATCCGGCCGGCCGCCTGGGGCGGGAACTCGGGTTGCAGCGGCTGTGGGTCAAGGATGACGGCCGCCAGCCCACGGCTTCGCTCAAAGACCGGGCCAGCGCCCTGGCCGTGGTCAAGGCCAGGGAACAAAATGCCCCGGTGATCACCACCGCCAGCACCGGCAACGCCGCCGCCGCCTTGAGCGGGCTCTGCGCCGCCGTGTCCCAACCCAACGTCATCTTTGTCCCGGCCAATGCGCCGGAAGCGAAAATCACCCAACTGCTGGTTTTCGGCTCGCGGGTGCTGCTGGTGGACGGCACCTACGACGATGCCTTCGAACTGTGCCTGAAAGCCGCCCGGACCCACGGCTGGTACAACCGCAACACCGGCTACAATCCCTACATGACCGAAGGCAAGAAGACTGTCGTCTTTGAAATTTGCGAGCAGCTCGGCTGGCAGGCGCCGGACCGGATTTTCGTCAGCGTGGGCGACGGCTGCATCATCGGCGGGCTGCACAAGGGCTTGAAAGATCTGATGGCGCTGGGCTGGATCGATACAATGCCGAAACTGATGGGGGTGCAGGCGGCCGGCAGCAGTTACCTGTATCAGGCCTGGCAGGACAATGAGGATGTTTTGACCAAACCGCCGGTGACGGCCGTCACCGTGGCCGACAGCATCAGCGCCGGTTTGCCGCGGGACCGCATCAAGGCCATGGCGGCCGTCAAGGAGACCGGCGGTGCGTTTGTCCGTGTCACCGACGAGCAGATTCTGGCGGCGATCCCGGCCCTGGCCCGCGCAACCGGCGTCTTCGCGGAACCGGCCGGGGCCGCGGCCTATGCGGGTCTGGTAAAAGCCGTAGCCCAGGGGCAGATCGACGGCGCCGAAGCGGTGGTGGTGCTCAATACCGGCAGCGGCTTGAAGGATGTGTCCGGCGCCATGAAGGCGATGGCGCAGGATGGGACGCAGGGCGAAAAAATCGCCCCGGAGCCGGGGTTGTTGAAACTTGAAACTTGAAATTTAAAACTGGGAGTGAGGATTTTAACTGATTTTTATAGTGGGACAGCGTTTTCTTGCCGTCATTCCAGTGCAGGCGGGAATCCATGCCTAACGAATGCGACTTTCCTGGATTTCTGTCTGCGCGGGAATGACGACGTAGGTTTTGCGCTGTCGTGTTTAGGCGCCATTCCCGCCCCGTATACGGAGTACACTGCGGCGGAAATGACGGGGAAAACATCCCGGTTCCTGATTTATATAATCGGCAAAATACCTTCATCAAATTTCAAATTTCCAGTTTCAAATTTCCACTTTCAACCCCCAAACCACAGGAGCCCGACGTGATCGATCTATCCATAAACCGCGACACCCTCTCCCGCGCGGTCCGGCGTGCCCGGGAGCGCAAGGTTGTCATCCCGACTTTTAAACAGATGCGCGCGCCGGCCTTGATTCCCGAACCGGTCGTAAAAAGATTGCAGCAGATTGGTCTGTGGGACCTGGACCCGCTGAATCTGTTTCGTATCAGTTGGTACAATGATGCCGTGCCCAAGGGGGGCGGGTTCAAAGATGTGAATACCATCGCATTTCCCAAGGCCCTCACCGGGGTCGATGCCCGCATCACGGCCATTGTCGGCAAATGGTTTCCCACCGGCGCGCACAAGGTGGGCGCCGCCTTCGGGTGCCTGGTGCCGCGTCTGGTGACCGGGCAGTTCGACCCCACCACGCAAAAGGCGGTCTGGCCGTCCACCGGCAATTACTGCCGTGGCGGGGCGTACGATTCAGCCCTTTTGGCCTGTGAGTCGATTGCGATCCTGCCTGAAGGCATGAGCCGGGAGCGGTTTGCCTGGCTTGACACCGTGGCCGGTGAAATCATCAGGACACCGGGGTCGGAAAGCAATGTCAAGGAGATCTTCGACAAGTGCTGGGAACTGCGCGAATCCGGCCAGGATCTGGTGATTTTCAACCAGTTTGACGAGTTCGGCAATTATCTGTGGCATCATGAGGTGACCGGGCCGGCCCTGCATGCGGTGCTGAAGCAAATGATGGGGCCGAAGGACCGCTTCCGGGGGGTGATTTCCGCCACCGGGTCGGCCGGCACCATTGCTGCGGGCGACTATCTCAAGCAGCAATTTCCCGGTAGTAAAATCGTTGCCGCCGAAGCATTGCAATGCCCGACCCTGCTTCACAACGGTTTTGGTGCGCACCGTATCGAGGGGATCGGCGACAAGCATGTTCCCTGGATCCATAACGTTAAAAACACCGACATGGTGGCGGCGATCGACGACGAAACCCCGGTTAGTCTCATCCGCTTGTTCAATGAACCGGCCGGCCGGGCTTTTCTGGCCGAACGCCAGGTGCCGGAAGACATTGTGAATTCGCTGGATCAGCTCGGCATTTCCGGGGCCGGCAATCTGGCCGCCGCGATTAAATTTGCCAGATACTACGAACTGGGACCCAACGATATCGTCCTGACGATTTTAACCGATTCCATGGAGATGTACGGCAGTCGTCTGGAAGAATTGACCCGGGCACAAGGCGCGTTCAGCCGGACCGATGCCGCCGCGGTCTACGCCCGGCACCTGCAAGGGTTGGCCATCGACAACCTGTTGGAGTTGAGTTACTACGACCGCAAGCGGATCCACAATCTTAAATACTTCACCTGGGTGGAGCAGCAGGGTAAATCCCATGATGAAATTCAGGCCCAGTGGTATGATGACGATTACTGGGCATCGATTCCGTCCAACGTGGAAGCCATCGATGCCCTGATCGAAGACTTTAACGCGCAGACCGGCGTTTTGGAAACGATTTCATCTTGAGGAGAATTTTTATGGACATCGATTTCAACACCGTGCTGGCCCAAGCGGAGAAATATAAACCCGACATGTCGCGGTTTTTGCGCGATATGATCGCCCTGCCGAGTGAAAGTAAAAACGAAGACGCGGTCATCCGGCGGATTCGCGCGGAGATGGCAAAAGTCGGGTTCGATCGGGTTGAGATCGATCCCATGGGCAATATCCTGGGGTATCTGGGGCAGGGCGGGCATCTTGTCGCCATGGATGCCCATATCGACACCGTCGGCGTCGGTGATCCCAATTTGTGGGATTTCGACCCTTACCTGGGGTACGAAGACGACGAGATCATCGTGGGCCGGGGCGCCAGCGACCAGAAAGGCGGCATGGCCGCCATGGTGTACGGCGCCAAAATCATCAAGGATCTGGATCTGGCCGGCGACTACACCCTGCTGGTTACCGGCACGGTGCAGGAAGAAGACTGCGACGGGCTCTGCTGGCAGTACCTGATCAACGAAGGTAAGATCCGGCCGGAATTTGTGGTTTCCACCGAGCCGACCGCCTGCCGGATTTACCGGGGACAGCGGGGGCGCATGGAGATCAAGGTGGTCACGCGGGGCGTGAGTTGTCACGGCTCGGCGCCCGAACGCGGAGAGAATGCCATTTTCAAAATGGCGCCGATTCTGACTGAACTTGAACAACTGCATGGCCGTCTTAAGGACGATGCCTTTCTGGGCAAGGGGTCCTTGACGGTTTCGGAGATTTTTTTCAGTTCGCCGTCACGTTGCGCCGTGGCCGACGGCTGTTCGATTTCCGTGGACCGCCGGCTCACCGCCGGGGAGACCCGGGAATCGGCCCTGGCGCAGATCCGGGCCTTGCCGGCGGTGCAAAAAGCGGATGCCCAGGTGTCGATGTACACCTACGAGGAGCCGGCCTACACCGGCCTGATCTACCCCACCGAATCGTACTTCCCGTCCTGGACTCTGGAGGAATCCCATCCGGTTTGCACTGCCTTGAAAACGGCGTATAAAAATCTATTTGGCGCCCCGCCGGTGGTGGACAAGTGGACCTTTTCCACCAACGGCGTGTCGATCATGGGATTGCACGGCATCCCCTGCATCGGCTTTGGTCCGGGCCACGAAGACCAGGCCCACGCGCCCAACGAGCGGACCTGGAAACGCGAACTGGTCCGCGCGGCGGCAATGTATGCGGTGATACCGGGGGTGTATGTGAATTTGGGATTTGAAACTTGAAACTCCATGTCATTGATTTAGGTATTTGGATACCATTTCAGCGAAGTAAAAAAGATGTAACTCAGGGCTTTGGACAAAAAGCATTACGGAGCGCGAGGCTAAAGAAATCTGTAAAACGCACTTGCGTTGCGGCGAGCCGTCGGGACTGGCAATTTGCGCATTTGGTGGCATTTCCTGGATTCCCGCCTGCGCGGGAATCCAGGAGATATCGCAAATCGGTAGAATACCTTTCCGAGTTTCAAATTTCAAATTTCCAGTTTCTATTTCCCGGGGATAAATCGTGATTCAATTTCACTTGAACAACGAATCCAAATCTTACGCCGGTGATCCGTCGGTTTCCTTGCTGACCTATCTGCGCGAAATCGAAGATATTCTATCGCCGAAAAACGGCTGCTCGGGGCAGGGGGTCTGCGGGGCGTGTCTGGTGGAAGTCAATGGCAGGGCCACGCTGGCGTGTCGCAAGACGATGCAGACGCTCGACCAGGCCCAGGTGGTCACCATCGAAGGGTTTCCCGAAGCATTGCGGCAGACACTTGGCCGGGCCTTTGTTGCCGAAGGGGCGGTGCAGTGCGGTTTTTGTACGCCCGGTTTTTTGACCCGGACCAAAATTTTACTCCAAGACAATCCGGCTCCGACCCGGCCGGACATCATCCGCGCCCTGCGGCTTCATCTTTGCCGCTGCACCGGCTACATCAAGATTGTCGATGCGGTTGAAAAAGCGGCAAGGGGGCTGCGCCAAAAACAGCCCGTTGCACCGGGCGACAGCGGCGGGGTCGGCAAACGGCAACCCAAATACCGGGCCTACGCAAAAGCCATCGGCCAAAGTCCCTTTGTAGACGATCTGCGGTTGCCGGACATGCTTCATGGCGCTTTGAAATTCAGCGATCATCCCCGCGCGCGGATTTTAAAAATCGATTGTTCGGCAGCGGAACAAGTGGACGGCGTCATCCGTGTTTTCACGGCCGCCGATGTTCCGGGCGAACGTCACACCGGGGTGATTATAAACGACTGGCCCCTGATGATCGCCGCGGGTGAGGTGACCCGCTATATCGGCGATGTGCTGGCCGGTGTGGTGGCCGGCAGCGAGGCCGCGGCCCGTGAAGCGGTCGGTCTGATCCGGATCGACTACGATGTTCTGGCGCCGCTTACCGATATGACGGCGGCCGAAAAGAGTCCGGTCAAGGTTCATGCAGACGGCAACCTGCTCAAGGACTGCCGCATCCGGCGGGGCGACCCCATCGAAACGGTGCTGGCGGCCTCGGCGCACGTGGTGCGGGGCACTTATAAAACCCAGCGGATCGAGCACGCTTTTCTGGAGACCGAAGCGACGGTGGCCGCGCCTTGGGGCAAAGATGGGCTCAAGCTGTACGTCCAGAGTCAGGGGATCTACTCGGATCGCACGCTGGTTGCCCGTTTGCTGGGGCTGGCCGAAGACAAGGTCGCGGTGACGCTGGTTCCCAGCGGCGGCGGCTTTGGCGGCAAGGAGGATCTTACTACTCAGGGGCATGCCGCCCTGTTCTGTTATCATTTAAAAAAGCCGGTGAAGGTCCGGCTGAACCGGACCGAATCGTTGCGGATGCATCCCAAGCGCCATCCCATGCTCATGACATACGCCCTGGGCTGCGATGCCGGCGGCCGGCTTACCGGACTCAGGGCCCGCATCATCGGTGACACCGGGGCCTATGCCTCGCTGGGGGCCGAGGTGCTGGAGCGGTCCGCGGGGCATGCCAGCGGCGCCTATCATGTGCCCCATGTGGATATCCGCGCCAAAGCGGTTTACACCAACAATCTGCCTTGCGGCGCCATGCGCGGCTTCGGCGTCAATCAAGTTACCTTTGCCATGGAAAGTGCGGTGGACGAGTTATGCGCACGGGGCGGTTTTGACCGCTGGCGGTTCCGGTATGACAATGCCCTTGCGACCGGCCGGATGACCGCCACCGGTCAGGTGCTGGGCCAGGGCATCGGTTTGAAAGCGACTCTGCGCGCAGTCAAAGATGCCTTTGACCGGGCGCGCTTTGCCGGTCTGGCCTGCGGCATTAAAAACTGCGGCATCGGCAATGGCGTGCCCGAAGTCAGCGAGGTCAAACTTGAAGTCGCGGCGGCGGACCGACTGATCCTGCATCACGGCTGGACCGAGATGGGGCAGGGGCTCGACACCGTGGCCCAGCAGATTTTGAGCGAGGCCACCGGGATCGATCCGGCCATGGTCGAGGTCAGTGTTTGCACGGTGTCCGGGGCGTCGGGGGGTGTCACCACCGCCAGCCGGGGGACGGTTCTGTTGGGCAACGCCGTCATCGCGGCCGCCCGTAAACTGGCGTCTGATCTGACGCAACACAATCTGGCCGACCTGGTGGGTCGAACCTATGCGGGCCGTTTTGTGTGCGACTGGACCACCACCGTCGAAGCCGACGGTCCGGTCCAAACTCATTTTGCCTATGGGTACGCCACCCAGTTGGTGATCCTGGATGACAACGGCCGCATTCAAACCATCCATGCCGCCCACGATGCCGGCCGGATCATCAACCCGTCGCTGTTTGAAGGGCAGATCCAGGGAGGAGTCCTGATGGGGCTCGGCTATGCCTTGAGTGAGAACCTGCCCCTGGCCGACGGACAATTGACGTTTACCCGTTTCAATAAGCTCGGCCTGCTTCGAATCACGCAGGTGCCCGACATTGTGGTCACGGGGGTTGAAGTCGCCGATCCGGTGGGACCTTACGGCGCCAAGGGGGTTGGTGAAATCAGCACCGTACCGACGGCCGCGGCGGTGGCCAATGCGTTTTACAGCTTTGACGGCGTGCGCCGTTTCGAACTTCCTTTAAAAAAGGTGAATGCGCCATGACCCTGTATTTGCAAGCGGCAACCTATATCGATTGGCAAACCCTGGCATTTAGAACCGGTCATCTGGCGGTTGCGCCGGGCCTGACCGGCGGCATCGACTGGGTCGATGTGCTGCCGGCCGCCGACGCCCTGTCCCCGGAGGACCGTGTGCTCGACTGCCGCAACCGTCTGGTGACCCACGGCTTTGCCTGCGGGCATCATCATATCTATTCGGCCCTGGCCCGGGGCATGCCGGCCCCGCCCAAGACGCCGCATAATTTTGTCGAGATTCTGGAGAATATCTGGTGGCGGGTCGACAAGGCCCTGGACCTGGAGATGATCGAGGCCAGCGCCCTGGTGTCGGCGCTTTACTGCCTTAAAAACGGTGTGACGTTTATTATCGACCACCATGCGTCCCCCTTTGCCATCGAAGGTTGCCTGGAGACCGTGGCCCGGGCCTTTGACAAAGCCGGTCTGTCCCATCTGCTCTGTTATGAAATGTCGGACCGTGACGGCGACGCCAAACGCGCGCAGGGGCTGGCCGAATCCGAAGCCTACCTGCAAAGCGGCCGGCAGGGGCATGTGGGACTGCATGCCTCGTTCACCGTGGGCAATGAACTGCTGCAACGTGCCGTGGCCCTGGCCCGCAGGTACGACACCGGTCTGCACGTGCATGTGGCCGAAGATGCCGCCGACCAAAAGACCTGCCTGCAACGCCACGGCCAACGGGTGGTGGAACGTTATCAAGCTGCCGGTGCACTCGACTCGTCCAAAACAATCCTGGCCCACTGCATTCATCTGGATGACGCCGAAACCGCCATTTTGCAACAAGCCCCGGTCTGGATTGCCCAGAGCGTGGAAAGTAATCAGAACAACAACGTCGGATTGGGCGACTACCGCCCATTGAGCGATCGCGTGATGCTCGGCACCGATGGGATGCACAGCGACATGCTGCGTAGCGCCAAGGCGGCCTTTTTGGCCGGCCAGGCTGTCGAGGGAATCGACATGGCCGGTATCTACCGGCGTTTTCGCAAGGCCAATAAGTACCTGCGATCCAACGGCTTTGCCGGCGACGGCGCCAACAATCTGGTGATTTTGAATTACAACAGCCCCACCGAAGTGACGGCCGCCAATTTTTTGGGGCATTTTGTCTACGGCCTGGATGCCGCCCATGTGGAGAGTGTGATCGCCAACGGCAAACTGGTGGTGGCGAAGAAGAAACTGCTGACCATGGACGAGGCCGAGATTTTGGTATTTGCCAGGGAGATGGGACGCAGGCTTTGGGACAAACTGAATGGCTGAAGTTGGGAATTTGAAACTTGAAATTGGAAACTTGAGATTTGAAACTGGTAGAGGAGAGCGCTGGTCGATATGATTGTCAGGTCTGTTTTATTATCGTCGGTTATTTCTTTCAGAAGGGTTTCCATTCACACCGAATGTGACGTTCCTGGATGCCCGCCTGCGCGGGCATGACGAGTAGACACGACGGGGCAAAACCTACGTCGTCATTCCCGCCCCGTATCAAGTACGGGGTAAACTGTGGCGGGAATCCAGGAAATGTCCCAAAATGCGCAAATTGCCCGTTCCGGCGGCCCGCCGCAACGTAAGGGCGTTTTACAAATGTCGGCTACAGGCAAAAGCCCGGTGCGACTGCCCTTAAGTTAATGACATTGGGTTTCAAGTTTCAAAAAAAGGAATCTTGTCGTTTAGATTCTGGACCCCGGCCTTCGCCGGGGTGACGGTGTATTTTTTTGCGTCATTTACCAAGTTCCCAGTTTCCAGTTTCAAATTTCAAAAAACAAAAAAACAATGCGTTCTACGCTAATCAAAAACGCCCATATCGTCACATCAACCGATGAATTCGCCGGTGCGATCCATATCAAGGACGGCCGGATCGATGCCATCGGACCGGACGTGGCCGGCGAAGCCGGGGCGGTCATTGACGCCAAGGGGCGTCTGGTGATGCCCGGCGGGGTGGATGTGCATACCCATTTTACCTTGGACACCGGTGTTGCCAAGGCCCAGGATGATTTTTACACCGGCACCGTGGCGGCTGCCTGTGGGGGGACCACCTGCATCGTGGATCATCCGGGATTCGGACCGGACGGGTGTGACCTGCATCACCAGTTAAACATGTATCAGGCGCGCGCAAAGGGTCGGGCGGTGATCGACTACGGCCTGCACGGGGTGTTGCAGCGGGTGGACGATGCCATCCTGGATGAATTGAACGATCTGGTTGCCCAGGGCTATCCCAGTGCCAAAGTTTATATGACTTATGCCGGCAAACTCGGCGATGACGATTTGGCGAAGGTTTTGGCGCGCATGCGCCTGGCCGGCGGTCTTACCGCCGTGCATGCCGAGGACGATGAGATGTTGGTGCGTTTGCGCCGGCAGATGATAAGCGCCGGGCAAACCGACGTGCGCGATTATGCCGCCAGCCGCCCGGATGATTGTGAGGCCGAAGGGGTGCGTCGTGTTTTGCACCTGGCCGCCCGGGCGGGCGATGCGCCGGTTTATATCGTTCATCTGTCCACCGCCAGGGGGCTGGCGCACATCCGGGCGGCCAGGGCGCGCGGGCAACGAAACATTTTTGTGGAGACCTGTCCGCAGTATTTGCTGCTCGATGACGCCTGTTACCGGATGCCGGACCGGGAGGGGTTGAAGTATGTCATGGCGCCCCCGGTCCGCGCGGCTGCTGATCGCGATGCTTTGTGGCAGGGGCTTGCGGACGGGGCCGTCGAGGTGGTGGCCACGGATCACTGTCCCTTTGATTTTGCGAAGAAGATGAAGCTGGGCCGGGATGACTTTACCCGTTGTCCCGGCGGCATTCCGGGCGTGGAGACACGCATGGCGCTGCTGTTCTCCGAAGGGGTGACGGCCGGGCGCATTTCGCGCACCCGGTTTGTGCAGGTCACGGCCACCCGTCCGGCGCAGATCATGGGGATGTACCCGCAAAAAGGTGATTTGCTGCCCGGTGCGGATGCCGATCTGGTGATCTTCGATCCGGGGCGCCGGGTGGCGATAGATCACGGGCGATTGCATCAGAATGTCGATTACACGCCCTACGAAGGGATGACCGTTCGGGGGTGGCCGGTTTTGACCATGGTGCGCGGCCGCGTGGTGGCCCGCGAGGGTGAGTTTGTGGGCGCCAAAGGGTTTGGGCGCTTTGTTGCGCGCAAGCTTGTGCCCATCCGGAAATAGCATCTTTTGGCCCCCGGCGGCGTTCTCGCATCTTTAAAATCCTCGACATAGCCTGCTATGCCTGCGGTTTTAAAAATGCTCGGGCCTTGCCGGGAACCAAAATCTACTATTTCCGGATGGGCACAAGTTTGGCAAAGAAAGGTTATTATCGATTTGATTCTGGACCCCGGCGCCTGCCCCGGACCTGATCCGAGGCAGGCGCCGGGGTGACGGGCTGTGATAATGAAAACACCCCAACCGTTCAATTAAACTGGAGAGCAATAGAATGGATTTACTGGCAATCAAACAACAAATCGAAAAACTCGCGGCCCAAAAGATCGGGATGTATCAAAAAGACTTTTTGCTTACCTGGGACAAGAGCGAAGACGATCTTGCCGCGGTGTTTTTGACCGCTGAAATTCTGCGCGGGCTGCGTGCGCAGAATATTTCCTGCCGGGTCTTTGACAGCGGCCTGGCGGTGTCGAATTTCCGGGACAATTCCACCCGCACCCGTTTCAGTTTTGCCGGGGCCGCAAACCTGTTGGGGCTGGCGGTGCAGGACCTGGATGAGGAAAAGTCCCAGATCGCTCACGGTGAAACCGTGCGTGAAACCGCCAACATGATCGCCTTCATGGCCGATGTCATCGGTATTCGGGACGACATCTATCTGGGCGCCGGCCATGCCTACATGCTGGCGGTGGCCCAGGCGGTGCAGCAGGGCTATGATGAAGGGGTGCTGCCCCAGCGGTCCACCCTGGTCAATCTGCAGTGCGATATCGATCATCCCACCCAGACCATGGCGGACCTGTTGCACCTGATCAATTATTTCGGCGGGGTCGCAAATCTGCGGGGCAAAAAGATTGCCATGACCTGGGCCTATTCGCCTTCGTACGGCAAACCGCTGTCGGTCCCCCAGGGGGTCATCGGCCTGATGAGCCGGTTCGGCATGGAGGTTGTCCTGGCCCATCCGCAGGGCTATAATGTCATGGCCGAGGTGGAGGCGGTGGCCCGGAAAAACGCTGACCAATCGGGCGGCGCCTACCATCGGGTGGCGAGCATGGCCGAGGCGTTTGATCAGGCCGATATCGTCTACCCCAAAAGCTGGGCACCCTACGCGGTGATGGAACAGCGGACGCAGTTGCTGCAAAGTGGCGATACGGCCGGGTTGAAGGCACTGGAACAGCGCTGCCTGGAAAACAATAAGAAATTTATTGACTGGGAGTGCACCGAAGATCTGATGCGGCGCACCAGAGACGGCAAGGCGTTGTACATGCACTGCCTGCCGGCGGACATTTCCGGGGTGAGCTGCGCGCGGGGTGAAGTCGAGGCCCCGGTTTTCGAGCGTTACCGGGTGCCGCAATACCGGCAAGCCGGTTACAAACCGTATATCATCGCGGCGATGATCTTTTTGAGCCGGTTCCAGAACCCGGCGGCAACGTTGCGTGCGCTGCTTGAGCGGGGGCGTAAACGGATATTGTAAAGGGGAATCCATGAGTGACAAATTCACCGGCTGTTCAATCGATAAACTGCTTTGCTGGATTCTGGCTGAAGAAAAGACCGGACAGATATTCGGGTTGCGCAAGGAGCTGTTTTTTGTCCCGGCGGCGGACGACGGTTTCAAGCTGCGGCGCTACGGCCGGCTGCTGGCGACGCCTATCGGGGTGGCGGCCGGGCCGCATACCCAGTTGGCCCAGAACATCATCACCGCCTATCTTGCCGGTGCCCGCTACATCGAGTTGAAAACGGTTCAGACCCTGGATGAACTGGCGGTGACCAAGCCGTGCATCGATATGACCGACGAAGGGTATAACTGCGAATGGTCCCAGGAACTGAAGCTGCACCAATCCTTCGACGAATACCTCAATGCCTGGATCATCCTGCACATCCTTGAGGACCGGTTCGGCTGGGGGGAACCCGGTCAGACCGGTTTTATTTTCAACATGAGTGTGGGCTACAACCTGGAAGGGATCATGAATCCCAATGTGCAGACCTTTCTTGACCGGATGACCGACTGCGCGGCGGCCAAGGCCGCCAGAATTGAATTGCTGAAACCGATCTACCCGCGGGTGGCCGACCTGGAGATACCGGACCGGATTTCCGACAACCTGACCGTTTCCACCATGCATGGCTGTCCGCCCGACGAGATCGAAAAGATCGGGCGTTATTTTATCGAAGCGCGCAAGCTCAACACCACCATCAAGCTCAATCCCACCCTGCTCGGGCCAAAGCGGTTGCGCCGGATTCTGAACAACGAACTGGGCTTTGACGTCGCGGTGCCGGATGACGCCTTTGGGCACGATCTGAAATACGAGGCCGGCGTCGATCTGATCCGTTCCCTGCTGGCTGCGGCGGCTAAAAACCAGGTGGCGTTCAACCTCAAACTGACCAACACCCTGGAGACCACCAACCGGGAGCAGAATCTGCCCGGCCATGAAAAGATGGTCTACATGAGCGGCCGGGCCCTGCATCCGGTCAGCATCAACCTGGCCCGGCGGCTGCAAACCGATTTTGACGGGCAGCTCGATATCAGTTTTTCAGCCGGGGCGGATTGCTTCAATCTGGTCGATGTGCTGGCCTGCAATCTGAAACCGGTGACGGTTTGTTCGGATATCCTCAAGCCCGGCGGCTACGGGCGATTGGGGCAGTATTTGGAGGCGATTAAAGCGGTTTTCACCGCAGCAGACATCGCAAGCCTAGACGCACTTGTGACATCCCGGGGAGATGATTTGAATACGGCCCGGGCCGGTTTGAACACCCTGAACCGCTATGCCGATGCAGTGGTAAACGCGGCGGCGTATCAAAAGACGACCTTTGCGTGCGAGAACATCAAGGTGCCCCGTGAACTGACCGCCTTCGATTGCGTCCAGGCGCCGTGTGTGGCCACCTGCCCGGCCGCCCAGGACATACCGCGCTACATGTACCACACGGCGCGGGGCGAGTTCGACAAGGCGCTTGATGTCATTCTGGCAACCAATCCGTTTCCGAACGTCCAGGGGATGGTCTGCGATCATTTGTGCCAGTACAAATGCACCCGCATGAACTACGACAGTCCTTTGTTGATTCGTGCGATCAAACGGTTTGTCGCCCAGACCCGTGCGCACAACCCGCTACGCCGGCCGGCGGCGGCCAACAACGTGAAGGTGGCTGTTATCGGGGCCGGGCCCTCCGGTTTGGCCTGTGCTTATTTTCTGGCCCTGCAGGGGTTTGCGGTGGAAGTTTTCGAGCGCAAGCAGCAGGCCGGGGGGATGGCGGCCGACGGCATTCCGTTGTTTCGGCTGGATAATGAAAGTCTGCGCAAAGATATCGACGCCATCGAAGCCCTGGGCGTTGTTATCCGCTTTGGGATTACCGTCGACGCCGACCGGTTTGCGGCCTTGCGCAGCGAATTTGACTATGTCTATATCGCCATCGGCGCCCAGCGCAGCATCCGTCTGGGAATCCCCGGCGAGCAAGCCGCCGGGATCCATGACCAACTCGAATTTCTAAGCGCCGTGCGCCGCGGCCAAGCTCCGGATTTAGGTCAAAACGTTGCCGTGGTGGGGGGCGGCAATTCGGCCATGGATGCCGCCCGCACGGCCAAACGGCTGGTGGGTCCTGCCGGGAACGTGAGCGTGCTCTACCGTCGCACCCGGCCACAAATGCCGGCCGACGCCGAAGAGATTCAGGCCGCCGTGGACGAAGGGGTGGCACTGGTGGAACTGACCGCGCCGGAGTGCTTTCTGGTGGAAGACGGGCGGGTAACCGCCAACCTTTGTTTTCAGATGAAGTTGGGCGGTGTCGATGCCGGTGGCAGGCCCCGGCCGGTCCGGATCGAAGGCTCGGCGTTTGAATTCGAGGTGGACAGCGTTATCACGGCCATTGGTCAGGAGGTCGAGCTTGATTTTCTTCCGGGGCAGACCCTGCAGACCGACCCCGACACCCTGGCCACCCAACTGGACAATGTCTTTGCGGGCGGGGATGCGGTGCGGGGGGCGTCCACCCTGATCCGGGCCATCGCCGACGGCAAGCGTGTGGCTGAAGCGATCAGCCGGCGGGCCGCTGTTGAGCATGATGTGATCGCCGCTGAAGATGAACGCGCAATCGATATCCCTGCCTTACAATGGCGTCAGGCCCGGCGCGAGCCGGGGGCCAGGGCGCCGGAAATCGAGTTCAGCCGGCGGTTCGGTTTTGATCCGGTAACCCGCACCCTGGATGAAGCCATTGCCCGCAAGGAGGCCGCGCGCTGCCTGCAATGCGATGTCATGTGTAATGTCTGCACCACGGTCTGCCCCAACCGGGCGAACATCGCCTACCGGATTGAACCGGTGACCGTAACCGTTCAGCGGGCGGTCCGCGCCGGCGACGGGGTGCGTGTTGAAGATCTGGCATCAATGCGGATCAGACAGTCGTTTCAGATCATCAACATCGGTGATTTGTGCAACGAATGCGGCAACTGCACCACCTTTTGCCCCACCGACGGCGCGCCTTACAATGTAAAACCCAAATTTTACCTGAGCAAAGAAGCGTTTGAGGGTGAAGCCGACGGTTACCACCTTGCGGACGCGACGCTGCAGGCCAAAGTGAACGGCAGGCTAGAACAATTGACCGCGACGGCCGATGGATTGATTTATACCACCGAAGGCATTCAGGCGCGTCTGAATGCGAAAAGTCTGGCTGCAGAAGAGATTCTGTTTACTTCGGCAAAAGTCGACCAGGTTGAACTGCGTCACGCCGCGCAGATGGCGGTGATGTTTGGCGCTTTGAAGGATATTTATCTTTTTAAGAATTGAATGTGGTTATTCATATGGGTTGAAGAGATGTAGCGCAGGGTTTTAAGCCCATCGCCGTCAAGCTATTTCCGGATGGACACAAGCTAAGAAAAAATGAATAACAATTGAGCGAAATTGCATGTCAAAGTCTGACAACAACACCTAAGCATTTTTGCGCTATCTCCTGGATTCCCGCCTGCGCGGGAATGACGACGTAGGTTTTGCCCCGTCGTGTCCAGGCGTTATCCCCGCGCAGGCGGGAATCCAGGAAATGTCCCTAACCGCGCACATTGCTCGTTCCGGCGGCCGGCCGCAACGTAAGGGCGTTTTACACATGTCGGCTACAGGCAAAAGCTCTGAGCCGTTGCCTTAACTTAATGGCATTGAATTTCAAATTTCGAGTTTCGAGTTTCAAATTATGATGTCTTCTATTCTACTTAAAAATTGCTTTCACATTTTTCAATCGGTCGAAACCGGTTCACGGCAAGGTGAAGATATATCGATCCGCGGCAACCGGATCGAGCAAATCGGTGCGGGCCTGAATGTCACGGCCGACCGGGTGATCGACTGCGCAACCTGTGTGGTGGTGCCCGGATTCGTCAATACGCATCATCACTTCTTTCAAACCCTCACGCGCAATCTGCCGGCGGTGCAGAACGCCGAACTGTTCGACTGGCTGACCTACCTGTACACGATCTGGCAGCATCTCGACGAAGAGGCGGTCTACCATAGCTCCTTGGTGGCCATGGCCGAACTGCTCAAGACCGGTTGCACAACGTCGACGGATCATCATTATCTTTATCCGCGCACGTTTACCGGCGATCTGATGGCGACCCAGTTCGCGGCGGCCGATCAGTTGGGCCTGCGCTTTGCGCCCACCCGGGGCTCCATGTCGTTGAGTCAAAAGGACGGCGGTTTGCCGCCGGACAGCGTGGTGCAGGACCCGGAAGAGATCATGGCCGATTGCGAGCGGGTCATCCGGGGGTTTCACGACGAGAGCGAACTGGCCATGCACAAGGTCATGATCGCTCCATGCAGTCCCTTTTCGGTGACCGAAGACCTGCTGCGGGACACGGTCAAACTGGCCCGTCGGCATGGGGTGCGGCTGCACACCCACCTGGCTGAAACCCGCGATGAAAACGATTTCTGTCAGAAATTCTACCGACGCCGGCCGCTGGCGCTGATGGCCGACTGCGATTTTCTGGGGGAGGACGTCTCCCTGGCCCACGGGATTTATTTCAACGATGATGAGCTGCGGCAACTGGCTCGCACCGGCACGGCCATCGCCCATTGCCCCACGTCCAACATGCGGCTGGGCTCGGGCATCTGCCGGGTGAAAGAGATGCTGGCACAGGATATCAATGTGGCCCTGGCCGTGGACGGCAGTGCGTCCAACGATTCTTCCGACATGCTGGGCGAAATTCGCAATGCGTTGCTGCTCCAGCGGGTTAATTATGGCGCTGACGCTCTTACCGTCGACGATGTGCTCCAAATGGCCACCGTCAATGGCGCCAGACTGCTCAATTTTGACAAGGTGGGCCGGATCGAACCCGGCTGGGCCGCCGATGTGGCCGTCTTTGATGTGGGCAAACTGGAATACAGCGGTTCGCTGGCCGATCCGCTGGCCGCGATCATCTTCGCCGGTTACAATCATGAAGCGGCCTATACCATTGTCAACGGCAAGGTCGTGGTTGACAACGGCCGGCTGACCGGGTTTGACGAAACCGAATTAATGCGGCGCTGCAACCGGATCGCCGCCGAACTGTTGAGAAGATAGGCGATGGGTGTTTTGCTTCCCGAACTTACGATCTGCATCAAAGGCGCCGGTGAGATGGCCTCGGCAGTGGCCTGCCGGCTCTTTAACGCCAATCTGACGCGCATTGTCATGCTGGAAACGGCGCAGCCGCTGGCAGTGCGCCGCCGGGTGGCTTTCAGCGAAGCGGTTTATCAGCGGCGGCACCAGGTGGAAGGGGTTACGGCTGGTTTGGTGGACAGTGTTGAAGACATCCGATCAGTCTGGCAGCGCCGTGAACTTGTCGTGCGCGTCGATCCGGATTGGCGCAGCCTGGATCAGATCCGGTTCGATGTGGTGATCGATGCTGTGCTGGCGAAAGCGAACCTGGGCACCACGTTGCAGGACGCGTCGTTGGTGATCGGTCTAGGGCCTGGTTTTGACGCCGGCCGGGATGTGCACGCGGTCATCGAAACCAACCGGGGACACAACCTTGGGCGAATCATCACCCACGGTTGCGCCGACGCCGACACCGGAGTGCCCGGTGATATCGGCGGCGTGACGCGCGACCGGGTTTTGCGCGCACCGGTGGCCGGTGCGTTCAGCACGCCGTTGCGCATCGGTGCTAAAGTGACCAAAGGGCAAGCCCTTGGCAGCGTCGCCGGGCAACCGGTGCATGCGGCGATTGACGGTGTCTTGCGCGGTCTGCTAAGATCGGGGACCCGTGTGCCGGCCAGGGCGAAACTGGGGGATATCGATCCGCGCGCCGAGCCGGCGTACTGTGGCACTGTTTCCGATAAAGCCCGCGCGATCGGGGGGGCTGTATTGGAAGTGGTTTTAAGATACTTTAATCAGTGATGCGTTTTGGACTCGAAACTTGAAATTTGGTAAATGACGGAGGAAAATACGCCGTCACCCCGGCGAAGGCCGGGGTCCAGAATCTAAACGGCAAGATTTCTTTTTTGCTTATTTTGCGCGAGCCTTGAGTTAATGGCATTGAATTTCCAGTTTCAAATTTCTATTTTCTATCCCCAAACGAGAGTAATTCAGTATGACGATAGGCAAAAGCGTTCGAAGAGTAGATGCCATTGCCAAAGTCACCGGCAAGGCGCGCTATACCGACGACTTTTTTATGCCGGGCATGCTGCACGCCAAGTATTTGCGCAGCACCATCGCCCATGGTGTGGTTACCCGGATCGATACGGACCGGGCAAAAGCGTTGCCGGGTGTTGTCGCAGTATTTACTTTCGAGGACGTGCCGCCGCACAAGTTTGCCACGGCCGGGCATCCCTATGCACTCGATCCGGACCACAAGGATGTCGAGGATCGTCTGTTGTTGACCCGCCATGTGCGTTACTGGGGGGATGAAATCGCCGTGGTGGTGGCGGAAAACAATTTGGCGCTGGAAAAGGCCCTGCAGTGCATTGACGTTGAATATGAGGCTTACGATCCGATGACTACCGCCAAAGAGGCCCTGGCGCCGGACGCCCGGCAGATTCATGCGGGCGCGCCCAATCTGGTGGCTGAATCGGGGTATGCGGTCGGAACAAGGATCGATGACGCCTTGGACGAAGCCGATGAAGTCCTGACCACCGAGTACAGAACCCAGCTTGTGCAACACTGCCACATTGAAAATCACGTCACTTACGCCTACATGGACGACTTCGATCACATCGTGATCGTTTCATCGACCCAGATTCCACACATTGCCCGGCGCATTGTGGGTGAGGCGCTCGACATCCCCTGCGGCCGCATCCGGGTGATTAAACCGTATATCGGCGGCGGGTTCGGCAACAAGCAGGATGTGGTGCTTGAACCGATGGCGGCTTTTTTGACGCTCAAACTGGACGGCCGGCCGGTCAAGATCCATCTTGCGCGGGAAGAGGGGATGATCGGCACGCGCATCCGCCATCCTTTTGATATCAGGGTGCGCGCCGGTGTGATGAAGGACGGTACGCTGCACGCCCTTGATATCGACGCGCTTTCCAACACCGGCGCCTATGCTTCCCACGGCCATTCGGTGGCCGGGGCGGCCGGGGCCAAGACCCGCGCCCTGTACCCGCGCACGGCCATGCGTTATCACGCCAGGACGGTTTACGCCAACATTCCGGCATCCGGCGCCATGCGGGCCTACGGTGCGCCGCAAGTGCTGTTTGCCGTCGATTGCATGATCGAGGAGGCGGCGCGCAAAATCGGGATGGATTCGGTGGCCTTTCGTTTGAAAAACATCATCCGCCAGGGCGATATTGATCCGTTGACCCACAAACCCTACAGCACCTGTGGTCTCACTGAATGCCTGACAAAGGGCAGGGAACTGATTCAATGGGACCAAAAACGGGCGGACCGGCCCCGGGAGCAGACCGGGCCGGTGCGCCGGGGCCTGGGGGTGGCCTGTTTCAGCTATGCTTCGGGCACCTATCCGGTGTGTCTGGAAATCGCCGGGGCCCGGATCATCCTCAACCAGGATGCCTCGGTGCATGTGCAGGTGGGCGCCACGGAGATCGGCCAGGGGATGGACACGGTGGTGGCCCAGATGACCGCCGAAACCCTGGGCGTGGCCGTGGAACAGGTCCATGTGGTCTCCACCCAGGACACCGATGTCACCCCCTTTGACACCGGTGCCTACGCCTCGCGTCAGGCCTATGTGACCAGCAATGCCGTGTTCCGGGCGGCGATTGAATTGAAAGACAAAATCCTGAAGCACGCGGACAGTATGACCGGTATCACCGCCGACCGGCTCGATCTGATCGACGGCCGGGTGGTCTATGCCGTCGATGCCGGCCACACGGTGCTACCGCTGCAGGCGGTGGCCCTGGATGCTTACTACGACAAGGTGCGCGGCGGCCAACTGACCGCCGAAGTGTCGTACAAGACCACCACCAACGCCCCGTGCTTCGGCTGCACCTTTGTCGAGGTAAAAGTCGATATCCCGCTTTGCCAGGTGACCATCAAAGAGATCTACAATGTTCACGACTCGGGTGTCATCCTGAACCCGGTGCTGGCCCAGGGACAGGTCCAGGGCGGAGCGGCCATGGGGATTGCCGCGGCCTTGTACGAAGATCTGCAAGTCGATCCCGACAGTGGGCGCATCTACAATAACAACCTGCTCGACTACAAGTTTCCGACCATCATGGACATTCCCGACATTGGCTGCGCCTTCGTGGAAACGGTGGAACCGTCTTCGGGTTACGGCAACAAGGCGCTCGGCGAACCGCCGATCATCTCGCCGCCACCGGCCATCCGCAATGCTGTTTGGGATGCCACCGGGGTGAAAGTGGATGAGTTGCCGTTGTCGCCGCATAATCTGTTTAAGTGTTTTAGGAGGGCAGGACTGATTTAAAGGCAATTAAGAATTAAGAATTGGGAATTAAGAATTAAGGTTGGAATTCAAAACGTATGTTTGACATCAAACGTCATCACAAGGCCGGTAGTATTCAAGAGGCGCTAACGCTTCTGAAAGCAAATCCCGAAGCGCGGTTGATTGCCGGCGGCACCGATATTTTGATCAAGTTGCACAAAGGCAAAGCTGGTTATGATCATCTCGTCGATATCCACGATGTTGCCGAACTCAACTTTATCTCCGAAGAAAAAGACGGACGCCTGCGCATCGGGCCGGGGTGTACTTTCCGGCAGATCATCGAATCGCCGGTGATTCAGCGGCATATCCCGATTCTGGCCGAAGCGGTTGCCAATATCGGCGGCCCCCAGGTGCGCAACATGGCCACCATCGGCGGCAACATCTGCAACGGCGTGCCCAGTTGCGACAGCGGATCGTCGCTGTTGGCCTTGAATGCCGTTGTGACCATTGCCGGTCCAAAGGGTGACCGGCAACTTCCGATCGAGAATTTCTTCTTGGGACCCGGCCGGGTTGCCGTGGCCCGGGATGAGATTCTGGCCGCCATCACCATTGCGGCGGCCGACTATCAGGGGTACGGCGGCTTTTTCTACAAGTATGCCATGCGCCGGGCCATGGATATTGCCACCATCGGTTGTGCCGCCGTGTGCAAGGTTGATGGCGATACGCTGGTCGATTTGCGGCTGGCGTACCAGGTGGCGGCACCGGTGCCGATCCGTTGTCCCAAGGCGGAGAAAAGCGCCGTGGGGCAGAAGATATCCGAAACCTTGCTGGAAAAAGTTGCCGCGCAAGTGGTTGACGATGTGACGCCGCGCACGTCCTGGCGGGCCTCCAGGGAATTGCGGCTGCAGATCATCCGGACGCTGGCCCGTCGGAGCGTAAGACAGGCCGTCATCAGGGCCGGAGGCACAGGCGTTTGAATTAAGAGTTTGGAATTAAGAATGAAGAATTAAGGTAGATTGTCATTTTATAAATGATTTCCATCCGCAATTCTTAATTTTCACGGGCCTTGTCAGCGATTACAGGGGCGTAACAGGCCCTATCGTTTGTTTTACGCCTTAGCTTGTGTCCATCCGGAAATAGTAGATTTTGGTTCCCGGCAAGGCCTGAGCATTTTTAAAACCGCAGGCATAGCGGGCTATGTCGAGGATTTTAAAAATGCGAGAACGCCGCCGGGGACCAAAAGATGCTATTTCCGGATGGACACAAGCCTTCTTTTCGCGGTTGTCGAGCACGCCCGAGCGCTCCCGCTTATTGCTCTTGTTCCTGTGCAGGCCGGGAGGTACTGTTTTGCACAATACCGCACTGCTTGGGTTTCATGAGCAGCCGCATTTTCTTTTTGTATCACCCCCAACACCGCATAAAAAAACACGGCAAAAAAAGGGGGGCGTTGCCAACATGTGGTATTCTATCGAAAAACCAAACATCAGCGGCAGTTCGACCCCCTGGTGGGTTCAACGGACAGGGCCGAATTTGCCGTATTTCGTTTCCAATGCCAGGATCTGCCAATTAGAGACCCGCGACGATCCGTCAATCCTTGCAAATTATTTTTGAAGAAGCTCGGGAATGATAATGGGGATGTTATAGCGAAACTACAGTAAGACGTAAATCAGGGAATCCCTGAATTTGGGGGTCGAAAAACCTTAATTTAGTGTCCATCCGGATCCGGCATCCGGCGGCGGCGGGATGCATAAAATGTGAAATTATTTTTGCGCGAGCCCTTAGGGTTATGCCGTATTACCACTTTTTTTTGCGGTTAAATTGTCCATACAAACGGAAAGATTTGTATAAAGCCCTTCTTTGCGTGCCGGCGGGAATGCGTTTAAGGCGATCGTCTTTTCTATATAGTGTCTGGCCTGTTCGAAGCGACCCAACTTAATGCAAATAAATCCCATATCATCAAACCGGGTCCAGTCATAAACAGCGTCATCCAGAAAAAGGGCGCCTTCAGGCTTGTCCGCATTTACACATGCCAGGGCAAATACAAAGGCTTTGTTATAACTCTTTTTATTCTCAGCATAGTACATGGTTAGGCGATAAAGCGGTTCAATTCGTTTGGGGGTGTGTTCAAATGCCTTCAAATACGCAGCCAATACGGTTTCTTCATCCGCAAAAGTCAACTCCTTGCATCTACCCATGCTGTACAAGGACCAAAAAACTTCTTGCTCATCGCCTTCACTTTCTTCCGACCGGATTTTGTAGTTTTCATAAGCCAACTCATACTCGGCGGCTTCAAAATGGGCTTGTGCGATTTCGAATCGACTTCGCCGGTCGACAAAGATGTTTTTTTGTGCAACATAATTGTCACATCCATTGATAACCTTGGTCAGCCTGGCGGTTATCTCATCCCACCCTTGACACCACGCCCCCCCCTTGTACAAAAAGTCATGTAAATTTCCGCCGTATACCCTTTGCAGCGCAACCCCGATCCAGACATTGTTAAAATGGTTACCCGTTTCATAGTCGGGCAAATTGTCCTTATAGTAAGGTATGGCGTCAATTATTTTATTAAAAAAACCTATCCGGCCGCCGCCGCTTTTAAGGTAGCTATAGCGGGGCGAGAATTTATCCTGATTGTGAATCACATAGTAAATTGCGTCGGCCAAGGACTCCGGATCGAAATCGCAGTATACGCCGGCACCCTCGGGGAAAGCCGGATCATCACCTCTTATGTATTGATTAAATTCTTCAAAGCAGATAACAGGCGTGTTGCAGCTCATCGCCTCGATTCGCGATCTATTTTTACCTTCAAGTAGCGAGGCCAGTATCAGGACCTTTGCTCTGGAATAGTAATCGGCAATGTCGCCGTAGCCAACATGCGGTATCAGCTTGATGTATTCTTTCGGATGAATGAGAACTTCTTTAATTTTGCCAAGCTCTATCAGCTCAAGTTCGGAGAATCCGTTTAAATCGGCGTCGATCCCCGTGTTACCGACAATGTGGGTCAGATAGATATTTTCTTCATACTTCTCCCGATAGATTTTCAGCGCTTTGGCGACAAGAACATTGTTTTTGACACTATCCAGCCTGGCAACCACAAGCGCATCAATATCTTTGTTCACTTGTACCGGAGCAACCCGAAATTCATTATGAAAGTCACTATCTTCAAGCGGAATGAGGATTTTACTCGCTTTATCGGGAAATGTCTGCCGAAACCATTGATCACGCCTGGGATTGTTGTAGCAGGAAAAATACGCGTCGGCGGTTTCAGCTTTTGGATAGGACGAACTCATTGAGTAGGCGCATAGATGGAAGTACTTTTTTAGCCCCGGAAGTTTCTCGGTGAAGACGTCGATGCACTGGCTGAAAATAATGCCCCTGACAAATTTGCCATCCGTGTACAATGGCGGTAGCGGCATAAAAAGATCCAAGGGAACAAAATTATTTTTTTTCAGGTCTTTAAAAGAAAGAGATTCCTCTGAAAAATTGTTTTGGTCCGCCCAGATTTGTTCAATCGGCTTATCAACGTTGGGGGTGCTGAAATACTCGGTGGCGCGATATCCAATTGGCATAATGTGTCTACTTTCCCAGCTAGTGTCCATCCGGAAATAGTAGATTTTGGTTCCCGGCAAGGCCCGAACATTTTTAGAACCGCAGGCATAGCGCGCTACTGCCGAGGATTCTAAAAATGCGAGAACACGGCCGGGGGCCAAAAAATGCTATTTCCGGATGAACACCTGCTAGCAAAACCTTAATGTGGGCTTTCCGGCAGAAAATTAACACCTGTTGCGCGGTTTCGCGACAGGCCGGCTTGCCGGATCCCCAAACCGAAAATTCTCAATCTGCCACGGAAAACTTGCAAAATTAATATATCGGCGTTAAAACCAAATTATTAAATTTCCCATTCACACGTTGAACAAGTTACCCGTCTGTTTTTGCGCAAGCCTTTTACTTCCAACCTGCAGGCAACAGATTGAATTCCGGCATCCCTTTATCCACACAAACAGGGCAATCGCAACAATAAAGAATTACCCCAAGCAAAGGAGAATCCATGCAATTCAATCAAATTTTGGAAAAAATCTGGGAATTGGTTACGATCTACGGTTTGAAGGTGCTGGCCGCCATCGTGATTTTCGTGGTGGGGCGCTGGGTGGCTAAATTCATCAGCAATCTGATCCGCCGGGTCATGCGCAAAAGCGAGGTGGATCGAACCATTCGGCGCTTTGTGGCCAACATGGCCTATATTACGCTGCTGGCGTTTGTGGTCCTGGCGGCCTTGAGCCAGCTCGGGATTCAAACCACGTCGTTTATCGCGATCCTGGGCGCCGCCGGTCTGGCCGTCGGCCTGGCGCTGCAAGGCTCGCTGGCGAACTTTGCCGCCGGTTTTCTGATGATTATTTTCCGCCCGATTCGGGTGGGGGACTACGTGGAGGCCGCCGGGGTGGCCGGCACGGTGGAAGAGATCCAGATTTTTACAACCACGTTGGTGACCCCGGATAACAAGACGGTTATCATCCCCAATGCCAATCTGACCAGTGACAACATCGTCAACTGGACCCTCAAGGGGACCCGGCGTGTAGATCTGATTATGGGGATCGGCTACGAGGACGATATCGACAAGGCCAGGCAAATTATGCACGACGTGCTGGCGAAAGACGAGCGTATCCTGAAAGATCCGGCACCGCAAATCGCCATGGTGGAGTTGGCTGACAGCAGCGTCAACTTTGTGGTGCGCCCCTGGGTCAAGGCCCCGGACTACTGGGGGGTGTACATGAGTGTGACGGAAAAAATAAAAAAAGCATTCGACGCCAACGGCATCAGTATCCCCTACCCCCAAAGAGACGTGCACGTTTATCAGCATGCGGCCCAGCAATGACGCCCGCTAGTAGGTCAGAATATCCGACTCGGTCAGGGGCGTTTGCGCGGCGACATCCTGCTGCGGCAACGCCTCGTCGACCAACCGGCGCAGGTTACGGGTGCTCGCGGCGTCACCGCTACCGTTTTCCAAACGGTCCAGATGGTCCCGGGCGGCGAGGTAATCCCGCTTCAGGTAATTCAAGGCTGCCAGCATGAACCGTTGGTCATCCGACCCGTTGCGGAGAATCGCGGCCTGTTCATAGTTGCCGATCCACTTGCTCAGTTTAAGTTGCATCAAATTGTCGAATTCAAGCCGGGCCAACATCCCGGGGTCGGTCGCCAGGGCACGGCGCATGGCGTCGCGCCCTTGTTCAAGCCGCCCTGCTTCGGCCAATGCCAGGGCCTGCCCGATTTCAGGTTCAACGCGGCCCGGATAGGCACGAGTCAGGTGCTCGAAACGCGAAGCCGCCTCGCTCCCCCGCCCCGCCTTCAAGGTCTTCCAGGCGCGGCTGAGTTGCGTGTGGTAATCCGGCAGCGGCTTGACGTAGACCGGTGTTTGCGTGCCGCCGGAATAGTCGGAATGGTGCCGGTACCTGTCTTCGTGCCGCGGCGCATAGCGCGGGTAATACCGGTGATGACGGTAAGGACGGTAACCATCGAAATGGAAATTAAAATGCAACCCGTGGTGCCGGTGGCGATAGCGGTGCCGGTAGTGATGATGCTTGCGATAATGTTTGTAGCGGTAATGATGGTAGGGACGACAGTGATGACGGTGACGATGATACCGTTTGTAGCCGTGATCATGCCTGCCGTGATACCCATGACCACGGTGATGTCCGTACCAGGCGGCGGCCGGCGCGGCCCAGACCCCGAACAGAACGACCAGGGTCAAGACCACGCCTGTTTTTTGTATGTGAAAACGCATGGTGTGATCCTCCGTTTTTTCCCTTTAGTCGCCCGGGCCAACCAAAGGATTACAGGGTCGGAGGATAATCGCGCAACGCTCATTGCACGCAGCGCCGTTATTTTTGCGCAGGTCCTCAGGGAATCCGGTCGTTGGGCCGGGTCATGGCCGCCGGACTCAGGATCCGTTCCAGCTTCTCCTTGCTCAACAATTTCTCCTGCAATACGATATCCATCACCCGCCCGTTGGTTTCGAGCGCTTTTTTGGCGATGCGGGTGGCGTTTTCATATCCGATATAAGGATTGAGCGCGGTCACGAGTCCAATGCTGTTTTCCATCAACTCGCGGCAGCGATCAATATTGGCGCGGATGCCCTTGATGCAACGTGACGTCAGGTTATCGACGGCCTTGGTCAGCATTTTTACCGATTGAAATATGTTCAGGGCGATAACCGGCTCCATGACATTCAATTGCAACTGCCCGGCCTCGGCCGCCATGGTAATCGTCAAATCGTTGCCGATGACCTGATACGCCACCTGGTTGACCATTTCAGGGATGACCGGATTGACCTTGCCCGGCATGATCGACGAACCAGGGGCCATCGGCGGCAGGTTGATTTCGTTCAGACCGGCGCGGGGACCACTGCTGAGCAGGCGCAAATCATTGCAAAGCTTGGAAAGTTTGATCGCGGTCCGCTTCAACGCGCTGGAAAACGTGACAAAGGCGCCCATGTCGGAGGTGGCCTCCACCAGGTTTTCAGCCGGCACCAATTCTATCTGCGCGATGCGGGACAATTCTTCGATCACCAGACTGGAGTACTCGGTATTGGCGGTGATGCCGGTGCCGATGGCGGTTGCGCCCAGATTGACTTCCCGAAACAGGTCGGCGATATTTTCAAGACGCCGCATATCTTCCTTGATCGTTACCCGGTACGCTTCAAACTCCTGCCCCAAGGTCATCGGCACGGCATCTTGCAATTGAGTACGGCCCATTTTTAAAATATGGGCGAACTCAACCGACTTTTGTTTCAATTCATAGGCCAGATCGCTCAGGGCCTTCACCAGCCGTTTATAACTCAGCAGAATCGCCAGACGCAGAGCCGTGGGATAGGCATCATTGGTGCTCTGGGAGCAGTTCACATGGTTGTTGGGGTGCAGGTGTCGATAATCGCCCCGTTGCCGGCCAAGCAGTTCCAGCGCCCGGTTGGCGATCACCTCGTTGGCGTTCATATTGGTGGATGTGCCGGCCCCGCCCTGGATCATGTCGACGACAAAATGTTGGTGCAGCCCACCGTCGATAATGTCGTCACATGCCCCGCAAATGGCCCCGGCCAGGACCGGATCCAGATCGCCCAGCTTTTGATTGGCCCTGGCGGCGGCCTTTTTGACCATGGCCAACGCCTTGACCAGGTTGGGAAACTGTGAAATTCGAATGCCGGTGACACTGTAGTTCTCGATGGCGCGCAGGGTTTGGATGCCGTAGTAAGCCTGCCTGGCAACGGGCCGCTCGCCCAGCAGATCGTGCTCGGTCCTCGCATTATCCGGCGTTGTCCGTATGTGCAGCAGATGTGGCGCGAGGGATTCGCATGACGACGCATTTTCCCGAACCCTGGCCGCCTGCGCAAAAAATTTACACGCGGCCGCGGGCTCGGCCTGCATCCACGCATGCAGGGCCTGCCGGTCCAGCACCAGCAAGCGGGACGCCCCTTTCGCGCGGCAACTTTCAACCGCACCGTCTTCGGCCAGCAACGCCGACCGGTTGAAACAGGTGGCCCGTCCCAACCGGATGCCCGGCGCGGACGACCGGTCTTTGCGGTAATTTACGTCCACCGCGCCGTCGATCACGAAAAAAACATCCGGGCTCGGTTCCCCCGGCCGGATGATCTGTTGTCCCGGTTTGCAGACAAGCGGTTTCAGACATCCGGCCAGTGCTTCAAGCTCCGGGCGACTCAAGGTTTGCAACAGATCAATTTTTCCCAGTTGATTGATGTCATTTGACATGGGTCGTATATTTCTCCTGTCACGATGAGTATCGATTTGATCCTGCCCCCCGGCTTTTGCCGGAGCGACAAAAAATACTTTCACATTTTATTTTTTCCGCGGCCCTTAGCTGGTGTCTATCCGGAAATGGCATCTTTTGGCCCCCGGCGGCGTTCTCGCATTTTTAAAATAATGGCGGAGCCATTCACGTTCTTGCGACATAGCCTGCTATGCCTGCGGTTTTAAAAA
>JANQIE010000193.1 GCA_028282295.1 Desulfobacterales bacterium
TATTAACCCGGCAATAAAATACCTTTAAAATCGTGATTCCGGCGAGCGCCGGAATCAAGCGTCAATTCTGGATGCCGGATCAAGTCCGGCATGACGAAGGCGTACATATTTAGTCGCCGGTTTAATATGAATATATCGAACTATTTAGGTTGCTGTTCGAACAGCGGCGGTTTGCTGTTTTTATTCGCGCCTATGGGGCTAACGATTTTTGGTGATGCCGCGTAAGGGGTTTTGGGGGACATATCTGTCAATTGATCCGGTAACGCCCCGGCGTGGCTTCACGCGACAGCACCTCATGGGCCGAACGTAATAGTTGGGCGGTGGTTTCCCATGCAATGCACGCATCGGTGATCGAGACGCCATACTGCATGGCTGTAATATCGCCGGTGTTCTTCTGGTTGCCTGCGAAGAGATTGCTTTCGATCATCAGGCCGATGATGTCGGTGTTGCCGTCCAGGCGCTGGTTGATGACATCCTGCCAGACCAGGGCTTGGTTGGAATGGTCTTTGCGCGAATTGGCGTGCGAGCAGTCGATCATCAGGCCGGTGGGCAACTGTTTGTCACGCAGCAGGCGGCCGGCTTCATGAATGCTGACGGTGTCATAGTTGGGACGGCTGCCGCCGCGCAGAACAATGTGGGTATGCGGGTTGCCGGTGGTTTTGATCATGCTGGTCTGCCCGTCGGGGTCGATGCCGAGGAAATTCTGGGGGGCACTTGCGGCCATCATGGCGTTGACCGCAGTGGCCAAATCGCCGTCGGTGCTGTTTTTAAACCCCACCGGCATCGACAGGCCACTGGCCATTTCCCGATGGGTTTGCGATTCGGTGGTCCGGGCGCCGATGGCGGCCCAGCATAAAAGTCCGGCAATGTATTGGGGCGTGATCGGATCGAGTACTTCCGTGGCCGTGGGCAGGCCCATGGCGGTGATTTCGAGAAGCAGTTTGCGTGCAATGCGCAAGCCTTTGTCCATGTCGCAGGAGCCGTCCAGGTCCGGGTCGTTGATCAGGCCCTTCCAGCCGACGGTGGTGCGGGGTTTTTCAAAATAGACCCGCATGACCGGGTAGATGGTGTCTTGGATGTCAGCGCGCAAGGCGTTGAGTTTTTCCGCATATTCGATGGCCGCGCTGTAATCGTGAATCGAGCAGGGCCCCAGAATGACCAACAGGCGCGGATCTTTTTGGGTTAAAATGTTTTCGATGGTTTGCCGCCCGGCCAGAACTGTCTCGGTGTCGGCTGCGGACATGGGCAGTTCTTTTTTCAGGGCTGCGGGCGAAATCAACGGGCGAAATTCTTTGACGCGAACATCGTAGGTTTTTTTCATGGTCATGGGAATTCTCCTTCTCCTGTTTTCGATCAATAAAGGCCGTGATGCATAGCGACGGCCTTTTTTACCCAATAAAAAAAGCCGCGGGGCGGCTGCCTGCGGCTTGTGCTCGAACTGAATGTTGCGCTTCAGCGGGCCCCAGGCAAACCGGTGGTATAAAAGTAATAATAATAATGAAAATGAATTTGGGAATTGCTGCCGGGTTGGATGCGTTTCATGTCAGGGCCGCGGAAAAAATAAAATATCCCCAATTCCGGTTTTTATTTGGGGTTATTCTGTTCGATCTCAAATCGAATTCGTGAATGCGTGTCCATCCGGATGGACGTGAATTATTGACTTGACTTAAACCCCTACTCAAGCCTTTTAAGGATGTCAAGTTTATTTGGTGTTCAGCCATGACGCAATCCTGCATTCATATGTTTTTACAGGAAATGTCGATCCCATGAAAATCCTGACGGTTAGCGATGTTGAGCGGCCGGCGCTGCTAAAACCCGACATGATCCAGCGCCTGGGGCCCGTCGATCTGGTCCTGTCCTGCGGGGATTTGCCGCCCGAATATCTGTCTCAACTGCGGCACGGTTATAATGCCCCTTTATATTATGTATGCGGCAATCATGATATCCGGTACTCGTACAAACCGCCGGCCGGCTGTTGTAACGCCCATGCCCGTGTGGTCCGGGCCGGATCTTTGCGAATTTTGGGGCTGGAAGGATCGCACTGGTACAATGGTGGGCCTTTTCAGTACACCGAGGCTGATATGCGGCGGGTTATTCGCCGCTTGTGGTTTAAGCTCAGATGGCCTAAAAGGGTGGATATTGTCATGACCCATGCTCCGCCGAGACATGTCAAGGACGGCGAGGACATGTGTCACCGGGGGTTTGAAAGTTTTGTCACGTTGATTCACCGCTATCGGCCCGCTTATTTTATTCACGGGCACATCCACCAGTCGTTTACTGTCCCGCAACAGCGCATAACACCGGTCAACCATACACAGGTGGTCAATACTTATGGCTATTACCTTTTTGAAATCGAAGATCATCCGCCTGTTTAAGGGCGGTGATGCCCATGACAACGCGGACGAGGCCGTCAACGACGCCAAAAGTTTTACTGCCGACCAGCAGAAGGAGGCGGCCTTTGATGCGCGCAAACGCGGGGTGCGGACCGTGCGGCTGGACCGCATCGTTGGCAGTCTGGGCCGCTACCAGGATTTTGACCGGCAGTTCAGGTTGAAGCAGCACATGCCGTCGGCACGCCTGGAGCAAATCAAGACCGCCATGCGCCGCGGGCAACCTTTCAAACCGGTCAAGCTTTACCAGATCAAGGACGAGTATTATGCCGTGGACGGCAATCACCGCATTGCCGCGGCCAAGGAATTGGGGCACGACGAGATTCTGGGCGATGTCATCGAGTTTCTGCCGACGGCAGACCCTTTTCAAAAAATTTTATATCACGAGCGGGCCGAGTTTGCCGACCTTACGCAACTGCCGGTGCAGATCGAATTGACTGAAGTCAATCAGTACAGCTACCTGTTGGACCAGATTGTCGCGCATCAGCGGTTTCTGGGCCAGGAGACCGCGCAACCCGTCGCACTGCAGGCTGCGGCCCGTGATTGGCACCAGACCATTTATCGGCCTCTGGTGAAGATTATCCAACGGGCGCGGTTGCTGTCGTCGTTTGCCAACCGGACGCTGGACGATTTGTATGTTTATATCTCCCACCACCAGTGGGAACTGGGCCGCACCCGCTGGTACGGCGCCGGTATCGACAAGTTGATCCCCAAGGATATGGAGGCGTTTCGTCAAAAAATGGCTAAATCCAAGGATTGCGAATATCCGGAACTCCATCAGGGCATCACCGCTTTTGTCCTGATGACGGTGGACGGCAAACGTGAAATGAAAATTATGGACAAACTGCACGAGCTTGAGCAAGTGCGTGAAATTCATTCGGTGCACGGTGATGTCGACTTGTTGGTGAAAATTGTGCTCACCCGTGATTTGCTCAGTTCGGATGCCCAGGTTATCGCCCAGTTTGTGCATGAAAGGGTGCGGCAGTTGCAGGGTGTTATCAGCACCAAAACCCTGATTCCCGGCCATTCGCTCACCAAGGCGCCTGAAAACGACGGCCCGTGATCGGTTGTGGAGGCCTCGTATTTGGAAGTCCGGGGAGCCAAAAAAGGATGTTATCGTTTTGTGGTTAACCATAAAACTCAACAGACAAAGAGGGCGACAAACATACCATGACAGTGGAACGAACCAAAAGTACCATCGGCCTGGGCGGCTTCAAACGTTTTGGCAGCATTTCACGGATTCTGGCCAAGCACGGTTTCGGCGCGTTGCTCGATTCTCTCTTCAAACGTCAGACCAATGTTGCAGCTTCCGTCCCCCCGGCCCCCCTCGGCCTGATTCCTTCCCCCCGGCGTGTGCGTCTGGCTCTTGAAGAACTCGGCCCGAGCTTCATCAAACTCGGTCAGCTCGTGAGCACCCGTGCGGACCTGTTTGCGCCGGACTACATCGAAGAACTTCAAAAGCTACAGGACCGGGTACCGGCGGTTCCGTTTGAAGAAATCAAACCATTTGTTGAAGCTGAACTGGGGCAGGATCTCGACACGATCTTTGCTTCCTTTGAATCTGAAACCCTGGCCGCCGCGTCGGTGGCTCAGGTGTACCGGGCACGGTTGCATTCGGGAAAAGACGTCGCGGTGAAAGTGATCCGGCCCCAGATTGCCAAGGTTATCCGCCGGGATATCCAGTTGATGTACTATCTGGCCGAGAAATTCGAAAAGACTTTTACTATCGGCCGGATTGTCGGGGCGGTCAACGTGGTCAGGGAATTTGAACGCACGATTTTCAATGAACTGGACATGCACATCGAGGCCGGCAGCCTTGATAAATTTGGACGCCATTACCGCAATTTTGAAGATATCTGCATTCCACAGGTCTACTGGGATTTGACCACCAAGGCGGTCCTGGTGATGGACTATATCCCCGGCGTGAAAGTCAACCAGGTGGAGGCGATTCGCGCACAAGGCACCGATCCCAAGGCCATCGCTCTGATCGGGCTGCGCTCGCTGTCCCGGCAGTTAATGGAGTTTGGCATCGTGCACGCTGATCCGCATCCGGGCAACACCATCGTGATGCCCGACGGCCGTGTCGGCCTGGTCGATTTCGGCATCATCGCCCATCTCGACAAGGAATTGATGACCCAATTGGCCCACCTGTTTCTGGGCTACGCCGAGCACGATTACGACCTGGTGATCGACGCGCTGATCGATGCCGGTATTGTCGACGAAAACCGGATCAATCTGCGCCGTTTCCGCAACGATCTGAAAGAAATCAGCGAACCCTTTTACGGCCGCTCCCTGCAAACCATTTCGGTCAAGGATGTTTACGATCAAATCATCCGGCTGGTGACCAAGTATGAAATCCGCCTGCCGCGCAATCTGCTGCTGCTCATCAAGACTCTGATTCAGACCGAGGCCCTGGGCAAAATCCTGGGCAGCGACGCCAGCATTCTGGAAGTCATCAAACCCTATGCCCGGCATTTGCTGCAGCAGGGGTATGACTCGCAAAAAATAATACGCGGTTTCGGCCGGGACGCCAAAATGACCGGCAATTACATGCGCCTGGTGCCCAAACTCTTGCACGACATCCTCAAGCAAACCGCCGGCGGCCGTCAGGGGCTGGAGGTCCGTCATGCCGGCCTGACCGCTCTGAGCGGCCGTTTCGAGCGTGGCTTGAACCGGCTGATCATCGGCATTATTATCGCCGCCTCCACCATCGCCGGTGCACTGATCCTCAATTCTTCCGAAAAAATCCTCGAATTCCGGGTAACCCTGCTGGGCGGCCAATGGGTGTCACTGGCCTCACTGCTGGGGGTCATGGGGTATGTGATCGCAACGGTGCTGGGAATCTGGCTGGTGTTTTCGATTATCCGGTCGGGGAAGTTGTAGGCGTTTGAAATTTGAAACTTGAAATTTGGCGTTGTGCGGCGTTCCGCCGCAATCTTTTATAAGAGCGATGTGCGCCGCCGCGATTTAGGTGCGTCAAAGTCATTCAAGCAAAAAAAATGAATAACAATGGCGCAAAATTGCATGTCGAAGTCTGACAATAACTCTTAGGCATTATTGCGATATCTCCTGGATTCCCGCCTGCGCGGGAATGACGCCTGAACACGACGGGGTAAAACCTACGTCGTCATTCCCGCGCAGGCGGGAATCCAGGAAATGTCCCAAAATGCGCAAATTGCTCGCTCCGGCGGCCCGCCGCAACGCAAGGGTGTTTTAC
>JANQIE010000194.1 GCA_028282295.1 Desulfobacterales bacterium
ACAGCATCTTTTGGTCCAGGCCGGCGTTCTCACGAATTTGACATCCTCGACGTAGCCTTGCTACGCCTGCGGTTTCAAATTCGCTGCGGCCTTGGCCTGGCCAAAATCTACTATTTCCGGATGGACACAAATTCAGGTTTTTCGAAGGACATATTCAGGGATACCCTGATTTACAGATTTTCTGTGAACATCTATATTGAACAAAAGATGCTATTTCGGATGGGCACTAACTATACGAAATTCAGATGAAGGGGTAATTGGATGCAGCAACAGGAAATCATCGAAACGCTCAATCGCTTCCCATTCTGGTACCATAAAATAGAATTGGGCCAAAATGTGGTGACACCTGGTTGGGCACCGCTCAATCGTGATTCATACGGTATCCCGGAAAATTTTACGGGCAAGCGCGTTTTGGATGTGGGCGCATGGGATGGTTATTGGACGTTCGAGGCGCTTAGACGGGGAGCCGACGAAGTTGTGGCGGTGGACGATTTCTCCGACTTTTTAGCAAAATTGCCCGGGGAAGCCAGGCGTGTCTGGGAGACATTCGATTTTTGTAAATCGGTTCTAGGTTACAGCGATGACCGGTGCAAGCGTTTTGAAATGAATATCTACGAAATCGATAAAGCCGGCCTTGGCAAATTTGATATCGTATTTTTGTTCGGGGTTGTTTATCACCTTCGTTATCCATTATATGCACTGGATTTACTTTCCGCCATGTGCGTGGAAGAGATATATATTGAGTCGGCAATCCTGGATGATTACAGCCCATACGAAGGCGGACTTGACAAAGGCTATCCCGGATCGCAAATGGTTATGGAGTTTTATCCGGGCAAGGAATACGGCAATAATGAAACCAACTGGTGGTGCCCCACTTTAAGCTGTTTGAAATCCATGGTGGCCGCTTCCGGATTTAATCAAGTCGAGGCCTGGAAGTTGCAGCAAAAGCCGAGTGCCTTGCCTCACTGCAGGGGATTTGTGAAAGGGGGCAAGCGTTGACACTGGTCGCCGCTTGAATTTACTATTTCCGGGCTAAGGATTGCCACATGAATGCACACGTTATCAGTGAAGTTTTTACAAATTACACCGATTCGGTCGCAAAGTGCATGGCCGCAGCCGGCGCATCGGCGTTGTTGACCGATGGGCGTCCGGTAATGCTCAAACCGAATCTGGTCAACGCTTCTGCTTTTCCGGTGACGACATCACCGGCATTTTGCGAAGCGGTGATCACTTTTGTGCGTACCTGCTCACGCGCGCCGATCACCATTGCCGATGGTTGTGGCGATATGGATTTGACCACCGATGAGGTGTTCGCCCAACTTGGCTATACGGATCTGGCCCGGCGACTGGAGGTTGCCCTGCTCGATCTGAACACCGCCCCGTTGGTTCGCCTTACCGATCCCGACTGCCGGGTCTTCAAGCAGATGTGGCTGCCGGAGGCGGTGTTCGAACACGTGTTGATTTCCCTGCCGGTGCTCAAGGCCCATTCGCTGTGTCGTTTTACCGGCAGTATGAAAAACATGATGGGACTGGCGCCCCCCAGGCACTACGCCGGCCGCCACGGCGATTGGAAAAAAGCGGTTTTCCATGCCTGTCTGGATGACGCCATTGTCGATTTAAATCGTTATCGCCGGCCGGATTTTACCGTGCTGGACGCCACGGCCGGTTTACCGGATTTTCATTTGGGCGGTGCGGTCTGCCGGCCGCCGGTCAACCGCATCCTGGCCGGTGGCGACGCTCTGGCGGTGGATCGCGAGGCCGCGGGATTGTTGGGGATCGATTGGCGTAGCGTCGGTCATTTAGGGCCGCGGAAAAAATAAAACATCCCAAATCATGGACCATGCCGACCCGCACTGACGATCGCATCGTAGCGACCGGCACAAAGTGTTGCCGCTGCCGCAAAAAGATTGCCGCCAAGGAGCGGTACGTCCATCGATCCCGCGTTTATTGCGAGGCGTGTTGCCTTGCAATTCGCGGACGGCGTCCCCGTAAAACCCACTGGCAATACCTTACCTCGATCAAAACCGGCTATTTGCGGCCGAACCGCACAGACCGTTCGCGGTAGCGCCCCTTTGCTTCCCTTGTCTTTGACGGGGGTGTCTCGAAAGTTCCAAAAATAAAAAATGTGGTGTTCTTTGGTGTGATGAGGGGTGTTTTTGTGTCATTTCAGAGTCTAAATTCAGGTTTTTCGAAGCATATATTCAGGGATTCCCCGATTTACGTATGATTTGTGAGCATCTATACTGACAAGTACTCTCAAGTGAGCACCGGTGACAATGGGTGGTGAATATGGGGCCGTGCCAGTGTGCGCCAACCCTGAGGGCTCGCATTTGATTAACGGTTTATAGGCGGCTTCGCCTGAATTTGCAAAACAGAGGATAATTGATGAACCGGAAACTGCACATCGGCGGCAAGAGCGAGCAACAGGGCTGGGAACTGTTGAATGTAAACAAGGCCGCGGCGCCCCGCGTCGATCATGTTGAAGATGCATCCAATCTGCAGGTGTTTGATGACAATACCTTTGCGGCGATTTACGCTTCGCATGTTCTTGAGCATTTTAACTATGCGGCTCAGTTGAAAAAGGCGCTGAGCGAATGGCGGCGTGTGCTTCTGCCCGGTGGCCGGATTTATATCAGCGTCCCTGATCTGGATATCCTGACGGAACTGTTTCGTGACAGGAAGAAGCTTACCAAAGATGAACGTTTTTTTGTGATGCGGATGATGTTCGGCGGCCAGGTAGATAAGTTCGACTTCCACGTTGCCGGTTTGAATGAAGAATTTTTAACCGACTATCTGCAAAGCGAAGATTTTGTCAATATTGAGCGGGTCAAAGGATTTGGGCTTTTTGATGACAGCAGTAATCTGTACTATAAAGGGGTCCTTATCAGTTTGAACGTGGTGGCCGAAAAGCCCCAGTCCGGTCAGGACGAGAACGCCTGTCTTGACGATTTGCCTGCTTTGCAAAGAGAAAACAGCGTATCCGCCCTGGATACCCTTTACCGCGTCCAGGGGCAGGATACAGTGTCGCATGGCAAGGAGAATATATATGAGGATGTGTCCGCCATCGATATTATATTGGGTGACGCATATTCGGAAAAAGAGAAGTACGATCAAGCAATTGAACACTACCAAAAAGCATATGGCCTGTTAAATACACCCGAATTACGGCAAAACCCCGCCAACCGGGGACGCATGGCCCGGCTCAATGATAAAATGGCCGCGGCCCACAAAGCCGTCGGTCAATTCCAGTCTGATGAAGGCGCCTTTGAGGAAGCGATCGAAGCCTACAAAAACGCCTTGTTGCATAATGAACGCGACTACGAGATCTATTTTAAAATCGGTTTTAATCTGAATGCATTGAAACTGTTTGATGAGGCGATTGAGTTTTACAACCGGTCATTGGCGTTGAATCCGCGATACGCAGCCTGCCACCTTTACCTGGCCAACACTTATCACAACAAAAAACGGTTCTACAAAGCCAAGGCGCACTATGAAGAGTATGTGCGTTTGAGCGGGGATGAACACAATATCAGAGTATTGTTGCGGCTCGGGTATATTGATGGGCGCATCGGCTTGATTGACCAAGCCATCAAAAGATGTGAGCAGGTGTTGCATCTCGACCCTACCTACCGAACCGTTTACCAGCAGTTGCCGATGCATGTTCTGAAGAATTGCAGCTTTACCCAGAAGGATGTCGCCAAAAACAACAGGACGCTTTTGGACACCTATGTGAAAGCACTGCAGCCGGTGCGACCGCCTGTTGACGTGTTTGCCGATCGCAAAAAACGTCCCGCCGGTGCCCCCTTGAATATCGGGTATGTTACCGGTGATTTATACAACCACACCGTTATGCAGTTCCTGGAGCCGATTTTAGCCCACCACAACCGCGAGCAATTCGTCATCCATTGCTTTTCCAATGTGCAAAAACCGGATGTCGTGACCCAAAGGATAATCGACAACTACGAGTTGAACTATGTCGACATCAGCGAACTGGACGACGCGGACGCCGCTGCCTTGATCCTGGATACCGGCGTCGACATCCTTGTCGACCTGGGTGGTCATACCAACGAATCGCGTGCATTGGTGCTCGTCTACAAACCGGCTCCGGTTCAAGTGACCTACCTGGGATATCCCAATACCACCGGCATTGAAGCGATCGATTATATTCTGGCGGATCGCGGGACGATACTCGACAATGAAGCCCATCTGTTTACGGAAAAGCCATTTTACATCGATGGCGGCTACGAATGCTTTAAATTTCATGTGAACGCGGGAAAAGACAAAATTAAACCACTGCCGGCGTTGCAAAACCGGTTCACGACCTTTGGTTTTTTCAACCACCTTTCGAAAATCAATACCCGATTGATCCGGCGGTTCGCTGAAATCCTGAAAGCGTCGCCGACCTCCAGACTGCTGTTTCATCGCTCGGATATCGATGACGAGCGCAGGAAAGATTTATACGCGCAATTTCAAGCGATTGGTGTCGGCCCGCAACAACTGATCATGTCAAACAAACCGTTCGATTACGTCGTGTTCAGTGAGGTTGATATCGCACTGGATGCCTTTCCGTATAACGGCACGACGACTACCCTCGACTGCCTGGCGATGGGAACGCCGGTGGTGTGCGTGTATGGTGACGGACCCCATAGCCGCGCTTCGGCCCGCATTCTCAACCGGGCGGGCCTGTCTGAACTGGTGGCCCAAAATGAGGAGGAATTTGTGCGGCTGGCCGTGGATCTGGCGCAAGATCCGGAAAGAATGACAATGTATCGCAAAACATTGCGCCAAAGACTGGAAGATTCCCCCTTATGCGATCACAAGGGGTTTACGGCATCGTTGGAAGCCACCTACCGGAAAATGTGGGATGAATGGCTCCGGGCCCGGGCAACGGCCGATGCCGCTTGATATTAAACCGGCGACTAAATACGCAAGCCTTCGTCATGCCGGACTTGATCCGGCATCCAGACTTGATGCTTGATTCCGGCGCTCGCCGGAATCACGATTTTAAAGGTATTTTATTGCCGGGTTAATATCAATCTGTTCATGCAGGTCAAGGCAAACAGACGTGAATGCGATGTGTTCGTGGTGAACCGTTCACTGCGCCGGTGAACGGTCACATCCCGGATGCGTTGCGCCTCGTCATGCCGTAATACTACTCCCAAGCCCGTCCGGATAATATTAAACCGGCGACTAAATACGCAAGCCTTCGTCATGCCGGACTTGATCCGGCATCCAGAATTGACGCTTGATTCCGGCGCTCGCCGGAATCACAATTTTAAAGGTATTTTATTGCCGGGTTAATAATTGTAGTTTCGGATCGGGAATCAATTAAAAAAGAGCCACCCCCCTTCAGGTTTTTCAACCTCCAAATTCAGGTTTTCCAACCCCACAAATTCAAAAATTCCCCGATTTAAATAGCCGGAGATTTAAATTATGCGTAACAAAAAAGAGCTGCTTGCAAACATCCGGCCGAATTCAGGATGAAACACGCTGCCGGCACCTCAAAACTATCCGGTCACACCATCTTTGGCGATAACAGGCTATAATCACGGGTATTTCGAGTTGTCGCCAAATAGCCGCCCCCATTTTATTCAATTCTCGATCTTAAAGGCTTTACAATGGTTAAACCATGCTTTATAAAACTCTTTTAACCGTCAAGCGCGCCGTCAACCTGACCTAAACCGGCACTCATGGCACCCATTCAGCATTCACCCGTTGATATCTTTCTGCGGTTCGCGCACCGGTTCTCACGCGGTCATTAAACATTTATCCGTGCTAGTGTCCATCCGGAAATAATAGATTTTGGTTTCTGGCAAGGCCCGAGAATTTTTAAAACCGCAGGCATAGCGGGCTATGTTGAGGATTTTAAAAATGCGAGAACGCCGCCAGGGGCCAAAAGATGCTATTTCCGGAT
>JANQIE010000197.1 GCA_028282295.1 Desulfobacterales bacterium
CTATAAAAAGTACTTCACATGTACTAAAATCTTCGTTCTGCGAATTGACCATAAACAATTAATATTGTAAACAAATAACCACTATTCGTTCGGGCACTATATACTCCAATCAAGATAGTTTTCATTCTGGAAACCAATGAGATGGCCGAGGAAGAAAACATCAAACTGATAAAAACTGGAATTGGACCCGCCAATCGTGCTACATTCAAATGAATCCAAATTCGATCAATACGAATGTATAGGGTATCATCTTCCAGCAGTTCGGGAATAAGTGGCGGAAGCGTAGTCAATATTTGTGACAGTTTTAATGTTGTTAAGATCATTAATGAAGTGTAATAGGGGCAAGTGTAGTGCCACGGGACAAGTATTGCGAAAAACGCAAGACAAAACCGGATTGCAAATCGCAGTGTTTTACTGCGCAACAATCCTTTTGGAGCATTTTCCGACCCACGAAATCCACAGAACAACCATGAATAGAATGAAGATAGCTTGCGCCACATGATCATGCAATAATTCAAACACGGCTGGAAAATAGACACCGGATAAAAAAAGGCTGATGACGCGCAGCAAATTGGTTGCCCAAACCGCAACCACCCCAAGCACGACACCAGCAAACTTATCTCTCTTTCTCAACGGATAGGCGATTATGGCGGCTGAAAAAACAACAATTTCGTAAAATGCGATGCACCCGGGTCCGATGGCGACACTAAAGCCATGGAAAGCAATGGAGTTTCCATCAGCGTGAATGCTCATGCCCAAGTATGTCAAAATTCTCGTTGCAATTTTGGCTGTGACCATTGCAAAGAGCTGCTCCCAATAGTCCCGAACGCCATTGATGCTCAAGAGCCAGCTTCCGGCAATGAGCACACCCAGAAACAACATCCCGCCGCGCATGCCTTTGTTTCTCAGAAAAAGCAGGCCGATTTTTGCGAATGCCATATTTATCACCGTATATTACCCTTTCCTGATAAACATGGCCTGAAGTTCGTTTATCATTGTCCTGAAATATCTTTCTAATCGTGAACTAAAGACATCACCAGATGCAGGATATAGGCTACCAGCGGCGCACAAAAAAGGGTGCCGAAAAGATCAATCACTTTTAAATGGCCAGATACAACGATAACACCTGCAATTCCCAGAACGACAATCCCCCCGACCCACTTCAATGCAAAAGTGTAAATATGTCTATTGAAGGCCAGCAGATTTGCATAAGGTGGCTTTAGCGAAACACTACCGGTGGAAACACTAAGTGCTGATGACCGGTCCCGCATGAATCCCATAACCAGTGACAACATGAGCAGAGTCAGAAAAATTTGCTTCCATTCGGATAGGGTTGGGATAGAAATACTTTTGGGGTGGCCCAGGTTAGGTAACCATCCTCCCGCCCTCTTTACCCTACCCATCGCTTCAATATAGGTGACCTTGCCATCACCGTTTTCATCCGTTTCAGCATCCTGCAGATAATCAGAAAGTTTACCTGTAAAAAACGACTCTGTGAAATACCTTGATACGTGATTTTCATCCGTTGACGTTATTACCGTGCCGTCTTGACCAACTACCCCAGAAAGATCGTTATAAAAGGTACCAGAATAACATGAATCTAAAACAACATGCTTTGTTGAAGCAGAACTTTGATTAATGGCTGATATAAATTCATTCTTTGATACAGTTCGATCACTAAACTGAATGATGTTTTTATTGCCGTGAGTTGAAACATAGATATGAAGTTCAGAAATCCCGTTATTGTTCATTTGGCTGACAGCGGATTGAAATTCTGCAAAAGATTGGTTGTGTCCGGAATAGATATTTGAGGTAGAGATTCCATATCCAACAGAAGTGTTTGTCAGTGCTGCAGTCATATTATTCACATCATTGTTAAAAGAAAAAAAACCTGCGCCAGATATAATAATTGCACCGACAGAATTTGCTACTGCGATGGCAGCAAGAATAAACGACCAGATGACGATTATACTTGCGAAAAAAAAAGCTAAGCAGATTTTTAACCGTTTCAACGAATAGAGTAGGTGCGACATGGTTCCCCTCCCTTTTTTATTGGTTACGCGGGGGAACAGTAGGCGGACCAGTAGGCGCTTCCCCATAGACGATATCACTGGACGTCCATCTTTCCTGCGGATCATCTAAGTAGTCAATGCCATTAATGTTAGGCCACCATCCCTGGTCTTCAACGACGATACCGTCACCTAAGGTCGGATTAGGATGAGATGCGTCGATGTAAACAAAATGGACTAAATGAGCAAACCTAGCCCATTTATCGGTATCCACCCAAAAGAACCATGTCGGCCCCTGGATATCTTTGGCACTGCCAGGGTATGGCTGCCCCCCCAATATTTCTGGTTCAACCCTGTCGCCAATCGTGAGCATTTGCTGTGGGCCAAACGCCATGTAATAATCTTCATAAACCCTTGGCGTAATGATTTGTTCAATCAATATCGCAACGGCTTGATCACGGACTAACAAATCATCAGACCAGGCTTTTTGATAAGCACATCCAAAGGTGAATAGTAAGGCAGCTATAAAAATACAGACTAAATTTTTCATTTTTTAAACCTCCTTTTGATTTATTCCACATCACTGGTGACCAGTTTAAAATCTTACAGATAATGCCCAGCCAAGAGATATACGTTCTTGAAACTGAAAAAAAAGGATCTCGAAGTAACATCACCAATTACATCGGCTCGAAGCAGAAGCTGGTCGTTTAGATCCTGGACCCCGGCTTCCGCCGGGGTGACGGGGTATTTTTCCTGTGTCATCGCGGCGAACCCCGGATCGGGTCCGGAGCAGGCCGGTGATTGTGCCATTACCCTGTAAACAGCTACCAGACCAACCCAATGTCATTCACTTAAAACTGTCAGAGCGGCGTCCGTATGAATGGCTTAAGTTAATGGCATTGGATTTCAACCACCAAACGCCCGCAAAGCCTTGACGACATGGTGTTGCTGCTGATCGGTCATTTGCGGGAACAACGGCAGCGTGATGGTACTGTGATGCGCCATGCGGGCCTCGGGGCAGGCATCCGGTCCGGGGCCGTCGTCCCGGTAGTAGCCCAACAGGGGCACCGCATGACAACCGGGCCGGGTGGCAATGTTGCGCCGGGCCAGATAGGTCATCAGTTTGCGGCGCTGCATACCGACTTCTTTTGCCGACCGGCCATTGGGCATCAAGCGGCAGACATAGGACTGAAACGTATGCCGATATCCCGGCGGTACGTACGGCGGCAGCAGCCAATCCAATTCTCCCAGGAGACGATCATACTGCTGCGCCCGTTCACGCCGCAACGCGAGAATGGCTTCCAGTTTGTCAAACTGGCTCACTCCCAGACCGGCCTGGATATCGGTCATGCGGTAGTTAAACCCCAGTTGACCGAACGCCGGCAACTCCTGGTCATCAGCCGCGTGACGCTGATGGTCGGACAGATCGGCACCGTGATCGCGCTGGATGCGTGCTTGACGCGCCAGACCGGTATTGTTGGTCACGATCATGCCGCCCTCGCCGGTGGTGATAATCTTGCGCGGGTGAAAACTGAAACAAGCAGCGCTGGAGCTAAACGCACCGGGCATTTTTCCCTTGAAGGAGGCCCCCAAGGCACAGGCGGCGTCCTCGATGAGGGTAAACGCATGCGTGCGGCCCAATCGGGTCAGTGTGTCCATATCCGCGCACAAACCGAACAAATGCACCGGTATCACCACCTTGGGCCGTTGCCACCTCTGCCTGACGCACTGTTCAAGGTAACGTTGCAGGGCATTGGTGGCGATATTGAACGTCTGGGGATCGATGTCGATAAACACCGGCCGGGCACCGGCATGTTGCACCGCGTTGGCGGTGGCCACATAGGTGAACGCGGGCACCGCGACCGTATCCCCCGGTCCCACGCCCGCGGCCAGCAATGTCAGATGCAACGCCGAGGTACACGAACTGGTAGCGACCGCCTGCGTCACCCCGCAATATCCGGCGATCCGCTTTTCAAACGCGGCCACGCGCGGCCCCTGGACCAGCCAGCCGGCCTCAAGCGGGGCCTGCACCGCGGCGAAGTCGGCTGCATCGAAGTACGGACGCGTCAGGGGCACCTTCACTGAATCCGGTCTCCTATGGGGGATTGGGCTTCGGTCACCGCCTGCCAGTGGTCGCAATGCCCGCAGGGAACGACTTCCTGCCAGCGTCCGTCCTGGTGCAGGCGGCGCAACCGGCGGTATGCATCGCCTTGCCACAGGGCGGATATTTCCCGGTCGGTCGCCGAACCGATGGGATTGTCGTCGGGGCGCTGCCAATCGTGGTTACAAATCCCCACCCGGCCGTCGCTGTAGATCACCATGTCGGTATACAATTTCTTGCAGGGGCATCTTGGCGTCCGGCGCTGGTTGGCCGGGTCGGTCAGACGGCCGAACCGGCCGCCGCCAGAGTGCTCGGGATAGATGCGCACCCGGTCGACGCGGGGTTTCCAATAGTCGATAAACGCGGCGATTTCTTCCCGGTTATGGTCGCTTCGGGTGGCCGACACCTGCACGGTGGTTTTGGAGCGGGAAAGTATTTGGCGCAGTTCAAGGAAGCGGTGGACATTGCGCATCACCCGGGTGAAGTTGCCGCCGATCCTTATTTTGGCGTATGTTTCCGGTTTCACGGCGTCCAGGCTGAAGGAGATAAAATCGATTTCAAGGTCTAACAATTCCCGGGCCGGCGCTTCGTCGAGCAACAGCGCGTTGGTGGCCAGTTGAATCCGGGCCGGGGTATGCGCACGGAGATAGTGTATCAGTTCCAGAAACTGTGGGTGCAGCAAGGCTTCGCCCCGAAAAAAAGGAACCACCGCTTCCACCGGGTGGGCACTGATTTGATCCACGATCCGCTTGAACAGGTCGACGGCCATGAAGCCGTCGGTCTGGTCCAGATAACGGCGCGGACACATGCGGCACGTCAGGTTGCAGCGTGACGACAGTTCAACGGTGACCCGCCGGGGAAACGGACCGGGATCTACACGGTAGTTTGACATGTCTTCCTTTTTGCAGGAGCGGCGGGACGTCGCTCCTACAGTTTTTCGTAGACATCGAAAAGTACTTTCAAAATCTGCTGCTCGGTCCAATAGGTTTCCATAAAGCGGCGGCTCGCGCGACCGACGGCGTCCCGCCGGTCCGCGTCGACGATCAGGGTGTCCAGTGCGGTTTCAAGTTGTCCGGCATCCTGTACAACCACCCACGGCAGGTTATCGGCACCGGTAAAGCGCTTGATGCACGCCTGATTCCACTCATCCAGTCCGGCCAGCACCGGTTTGCCCTGGCTGAGTGATTCCAGCGAAGAGATGCCGAACCAACCGCGCATGTGGTCGAAAACAACATGGCAACCGCGTTTGATCCGCAGGCACTGCCGGTAGGGGGTCTTTTCGATCATGACGGTTTCAACTTGCGGGTGGCGCTGTTGCAGGCGCTTCATTACCTGCCTGAATTCGTCCGAGTGTTTGTCAAATTTGCGCGTGGGCGCCTGGCAGATTTTGATGCCCGTCCGGGGCAGGGTGGCATCGTACCGGGGCAGCAGCAACGGATCGGTGAGCGGCACCATGTTGGGCACCCAGACGGCGTCTTCGGCCACCTGAAGCAGATCCGGGGTGCTGACAATCACCCTGCGTTGCAGGCGCCGGTACTTTTCGTTGTAGGTTGCGACGTTGATCAAATAGTCCGGGTGCCCGTGGTGGTGGTGCAGGATCGGCTTGCCGGCGGTATAATCGCGAATCACCAACGGCCCCAGGTGCGAGTTTTCATCACGCAGCACATGGAAGTGAATCAGGTCGGCATCTTGCAGCAGTTGTTCGACTTCCCCGAAATCATCGTCTTCGATATCGGGCAAATGGATGTCGGTGGCAAAATCGAAGCCGTACTTCTCGGCGGTGGTGATCAGCCGGCAGGTGTGCGGGCTGTACCGGTTGATCGCCCGGGTAAAAGCGATGCCCATGCCGGCCGGATCGTTATCGGTGATCATTAAAATTTTCATGGCTTTTTTTTAGTACGGTTTCTACTCACGCCAGTATTCCGGCCGCGCCAACGCGTCCGCGCACTTAACCGTTCCGGTTACGCTGCCGATCACACCGGCCCGCAGTTCCTGGACCATCCACGCAGCGGCGTTTTTATCCGGGATCGGATACGGTGCTTGAAGCCCGAGCGCACCGGCCGGCCGAAAGCCGTGGCGGGGGTAGTAGGTGGGGTGCCCCAATACAAACACCAACGCCACCTCCTGATCGGCCAGACGCTTCAATCCCTCCCGGACAAGTTGCCCGCCAACGCCCTGCGCCTGGGCGTCGGGGATCACTGCAAGGGGGGCGAGAATTGCCGCTGTGACGGCGGTTTCAGGTGCGGTGATCCGGGCACGGGTGAACAGGATATGCCCAACCGCCCGGTTGTTGTCAAAGGCAAGCAGCGACAACACGGGCGCGGCACTCGGATCGTTTAACAGGCCGGTCACCAGTTCCACGATGACAGGTCCTTCTTCTTCTCCGAATGCCAGGTGCGCCACCCGCAGGACGTCGTTTAGGTCGGCTTGCGTCGCTTTTCTCAGATCAATTCTTTTAGTCGCTTTTGTCATAATTTTTTTAGCTGTTCAAAAGGGTAATGGGACGATCACGTCCTGTTTTCCCTGCGCTTATGCACAGATGAAAAGATCGTTAGTCCAATGCATCTACTCCGTGGACGGTTACTTCTTTACCCGCCGCACATAGCTTCGCCGCCTCGATTACATCGATTCGTTTTTTTTGCAGCAGCGTGTTGATGGCTAGTGACGCTTGAGCAGGAGGAGGAGGAGGAGAAATTGGGAGCCGTTAGCGTCAGGGATTGTCCATTCAGTGAATGTTCAATCCGGGTATGTCTTTAGGCCTACAAACCAAAGGGTTTGAGCTTTTCCAGGGCCAGGAGAAACCCCCGGCCGTTTTGCATGTGACCGCGCCAGATTTCCGGCACCCACGTGCCGGTGTAATCGGCCAACAGCGGCATGATCTCATCAAAGGCGATGTCCCCTTCCCCGATTTGCACCCCTTCGCCGTCCAGCCCGTAGGCGTCGGCAAAATGAATGTGGCGGATGTGGGGCCTGATCGTTTCGATAAAGTGGGTCAGTTGCCGGTCCTTGGCGTTGCAGTAAAGCGCGGCATGGGACGTATCAAAACAAAGCCCCAATCCGTTCGCCGTGCAGAAGTCGTGGATCTCACCGGCGTCCATAAAGTAATTGCCCTTCCACTGGCCCCCGAAAAACCAGGGATACGGCGGCAGATTTTCAAGCAGCAGATCGATGTCTTCACAGCGCAGGGCGGCCACCGATCGGGTAAGGTTGGCCCGCAATTTGTCCGCCGACAATTTGGAATTCAGGCTCATGGCGCCGGGGTGTGCAATAACCTTGGGGCGCCCTTTGAAAAAAGGGGCCAACCGCCGGGTCAGATCCATGGTGCGGGCGATCATTTGCACCGATACCTGCCGGGCAGTCTCGTCTTCACTGCACAAATCGAGCAGATGCGCCCCCATGTAATCGGGGGCATGCACGATGAGCTGTTGATCACAGGGTTGATGTGGTTTGAATTCGAAATTGAAATCTTTTTCCGCCAGGTGAAATTCGATCACCTTGGGATTGTAAACCTGCATTTTTTCGAAATCGTAAAAGCGGCAGATCAGGCCCCAGTTGGTGCGAAACGTGTTTTTGAAATTGGGGCTCAAGGTCTCGCCGACATCTTCTTCTGTAAAAAAATCACCGGCCGGGATGTCCCGCACGGCAAAGCGTCCGATCAGGTCATCCCTGCGATTGGGCGGCAATCCCTTGCCGGGGCCCTGCACGATGACCATGTGCGGTTCGATGCGGCTTCCCGCCGCAATGTCCCGGTCGGCCACCAGACTCTTGGCAAACAACTCCCGGTTAATGATTTCACCGCGCAGTAAAAACCGCTTGTTCTTGCCCATGGCCTGATCCGACACCCGGATGTCGCGCACCAGTCGTTTCAGCTCATAGGGTTCAAGGCTGATTTTGTGATCCGGGCCCGCCATGGTTTTATCCAGGGTGATATGCTTCTCGATAATGCACGCTCCCATGGAAGCGGCCACCAGCGGAATGGTGATGCCGATATCATGTCCGGAGTAGCCGACCGGGCAGCCGAAGCGGCTGAGCTTCATAATCATCTTCAGATTTACTTCGCGGGGCCACACCGGATAAACACTGCGGCAGTGCAGCAGGGCAAACGCGACCTGCTGCCGGCGCAGCAGGGCCACGGCCGCCTCGACTTCGCGCCAGTAGGACATGCCCGTGGAAAGAATAATCGGCTTGCCGGTGCGGGCCACATGGGTCAGCAGTTCGGTGTTGGTCAGATCGGCCGAGGCGATCTTGAAGGCGTTGATGTCCAGCCGGGTTAAAAAATCGGCGCTGGGCAGGTCAAACGGGGTGCATAAAAACGCCAGACCGACATGTTCGCAGTAGGCTTTGAGTTCGGCCATCTGGGCCTCGGCCAGTTCCACCTTTTTCAGAATCGGAATCATGTACTGAAAATGCTGCTCGTATTTTCCGGTTTCGTTGAGCACATCCTCACGGTAAAGGCTGGGCAGGTGGCGCTTTTGAAATTTGACGGCGTCGACCCGGGCTGCGGCCGCGGCGTCAATCAGTTTTTTGGCCGCGCCAAAGTCGCCGTTGTGATTGATCCCGATTTCAGCCACGATATAGGTGGGCTGGTTCGGACCGATGCGGTGGCGACCGATATTGAAGGGGGCACATTCAGGCGATAAGTGGCTCAATGCAGCTCCTTTTTAATGCAAACTGTTCACAATTGGTGCGTCACTGGTTGCGTGCTCAATGTATCGTTGACTGTGAACGCAACGGCAGCGCCGGCTTTATTTCAAGCTCAGAATCATGTTCAGAAGGACGCTGTCGCAAGCGACCGCGCCAGTAGTGCAGGAGGTCGGCAAGGGTTTGTTCAAACGGAATCGACGGCTGCCAGCCGGTACACTGCCGGAAACGGCGGCTGTCACACAGCATCACCGGCACGTCGGAAGGCCGCACGCGTCGCGGGTCCGGTTTGACTTCGATTACAATGTTGCTCATGTCGAGCAGCAGTTCCAGAACCTGGTGAATGCTGTGGGCTTCGTCGGCGCCGATGTTGTAAACGGCACCGGCGTCGCCCTGTTCCAGGGCCAGCACATAGGCCCGGACAACATCGCGGATATCGGTAAAGTCACGCCGGGCTTCCAGATTCCCCACGTGGATGACCGGTTCGCGCCGGCGGTTTTCAATTTCGACGATCTGCTTGGCAAATCCGGCGGTGACAAACGCCGGTTCCTGCCGCGGCCCGAAATGATTGAACGCACGCGTGCGCACCAGATGCAGGTTGTAGCTCTGGTAGTATTGGAACGCCAAGGTATCCTGGGCGACTTTGCTGACGCCATAGGGACTCAGGGGCCGCAGGGGGTTGTCTTCGGATACCGGCAGTTCATCCGGGTAAACCAGCCCATAGGCTTCCGAACTGCCCGCAATCAGGATGCGGGTAGCGTTTAAATTCAGGTGCCGCACCGATTCAAAAAGATTCAATTCCGCCGTGATGTTGTTGACCAAGGTGTCGCGGGGCGAGTTCCAACTGGCGGCGACACTGCTCTGGGACGCCAGATGGTAGATCTGCGCGGGCCGCACGGTATCAAGTACCCGCATGACCGCGTGGGGGTCGCGCAACTCGCAGTCGTGCAGGGTTGTTTGTGATTCAATACCGGCGATATGCCTGCGGTTGCTGCGCCAGCGCAGGGTGCCGTGGACCTGGCAGTCTTCGCGTGCCAAAAGATATTCCGCCAGATGGCTACCGGCCATGCCGGTGATCCCGGTGATCAGCACACGCATGGCGCCTCCACTATACCGGAAAGGTCGGACAACTTTTTCACGTTCACATCACTGCCGATGACATCTTCGATATACGTGTGGATCTCTTCCTGGTGGGCAAAGGAGGTAATCACGACGGCATCGGGTTGCATCTCCGTTAACGCCTCGGGCGGTTTGATGATCAGGCCGTTGAACGGTTTGTGGTGCTTGCTCGCGTCGCTGTCGACAACGCCGATGACTACCAGATCGGTCTCCTTGAGGGCGGCATGCACGACCTCGGCGGTTTCCGCCGCCCCGAACAGAACCACCGTGCGAACGCCCTCGGTATAAAAGCTTTCCAGAATGCTTGCGATCTCGTGCTTCACGGCGCCGTACATCTGCACGATTTCCGCGGAGTACGCCAACAGACTGCTGCGCAGGGCGCCGGCACCGGCAGGCGTCAGGTGGTAGCTTTGCGTGCGGCTGGTTGCGCCGGAGCTGTAGATCAGTTTTTCAGCTTTTAACTGGCGAATATAGTTGTTGACCATGCTGCTGCTCAAGTGCGTGATGCGTGCAATGGCATGTTGACTGCTCTCGGGGGCCTGGTGGATGGCATGCATGACGGATAACCGTCGCAGATCCTTGGTTGGCGATAAGAAGCGGGAATGAAAAGGTTTGATCATCCACGACCCTATGGTTGACGGTTAACGTTCATTCAGTGAATGGATATATTAGACCAGGATATTTGGCGCCGTCAAGTTTTTAACCGAAAAAAAACAAACAGGAAAAACGCGCAGGCTGTTCAAGGTTCAATCGCCATCTGCCGATTTTCATGTCAGGCATGTATTTTTGCATTCGGTTTTTGGAACTCAAACTCAACGAAGTCCGGCGGTAGTCGCCACACCCGCCGGCCAAGCATGTAGACGGGGCGACGGGGAGCCCCACCAACGCTGCCATTGCACGACTTGTCCACTTGCGCACAAGGAGGTAACTGATGCCGCACGATCTGCCCCAAAAAGAGGCTGCGCTTGAAAAATTGATCGACCAGGGCGAAACCGACAAAGCGGTCGCCCTGATCCTGGAATTAATCACGGCCTGCGCGGGGAACAACGATTTTAACAAGGCCGAGGACCTGCGCGAAAAACTGTACGATGTGGATGCCATGGCCCTGGATGCGATCCTCCAGGCGGGCGAAATCATCGAAGCGGCCAAAAGCAGTGGCTTTGACCAGGATCACCGTACGATTTGGGCGGCTCTGTATGACAGACTGGCGGCCGAAGAAGCCAACACATTGTTTTATTCGCTGCAGGACGTTGCATTCAACGACAACAAGGTTATTTTGCACCAGAGCCGACCGAACACGCGCCTTTTCTTTATCAACGAAGGCAGTGCCAAGATCAGTCACGGCAGCGGCAGTGAAGAGATCCTGCTTAAAAAACTTGAAACCGGCGATGTATTCGGCCAGGAGACCTTCTTTTCCATCAATGTCTGTACCACCACGGTGACGTCCTTGTCTCGGTTAAAGGTAAGCGTGCTGGAACAGGCGACCTATGACAAGTGGGGCGACCGGCAGTTTGCGCTGCAAGACAAGCTCAAAAAATTCTGCCTGGCAGGCAAATCGGTGGAAGACCTACTAAACGCCAAGGGCCTGGACCGCCGCCGCAACCGGCGAATCCGCTTGAACACAAGTATTGCCGTGCAGATCATCAAGGACGATTTTAAAAGCCTCGTCGGCAAGGCCTTCAGGGGCGAAATGGCCGATATCTCATCCGGCGGACTCTCCTTTTTACTCCGCTCAAAAAAGGTCGATACGATTCGGTTGTTGCTGGGCCGCAATCTGATTGCCCGGTTTATCATCCCGGTACAGCAGGCCGAACACAAAATCAGTCTGATCGGCACGGTTCAGGGAGTCCACGACCTGCTCTTCAACGAGTTTTCGGTCCATCTCAAATTTATTAAGCCGCTCGACGCCAAAGTCATGCAGGCCGTCGAGAAATTCGCCCAAAAGCAATAACCACCCGCGGTTTGAAACTCAATGATTAACTTATCTGTCTGAGCCGTGTCGGAGCAGTGTCTCGCCACGATTAGAGTTAATTGAATTTCAAGTTTCACCGATCCATCTCCTCACACCAAAATTCCGAACTTACTGAAACTTAATAATAATCTGACGTTTTTTGTCTATTTAGTTGACGCATTGCGGCCATTCGTGCGCCCCCTTTGGGGGCCGACTGTTATATCTTGCTGATATTACTGCTCATTATTATCTCATAGCTTATGGTACAGCAATTGCAATTTCGGATTACGCATAATGAAAGCGCGACAACAAACGAACACCGCTCTTTTACCGACACTCCAAGCTTGATGAAAGGAAGGGCCACAATGAATAAAAGAATGGCGGAAGAAAGCGCTCAATTTGATTTCCAGGTCGGCCATATTGTAAAAAGTCCCTGCCGCGATTGCACACACAACAAATTACCCAAATGCATCAAGGGCTGCCGCCTGTTGCAAGCGCTTCAAGCCATGATTTCCCGCGGTGTTTCCAGCGGGAAGAGTCACTCGGCCCGTGAGGCTTACTCGCTTTCACTGGCGGATATCAAACACAACTAATATAGCTCGTGCCCGTCCGCAAATAGTAGGTTATTTTAATTTTAGCTCGTGCCTATCCGGAAATAGCATCTTTCGGTCCCTGGCGGCGTTCTCATATTTTTAAAATCCTCGGCAGTCGCTTGCTATGCCTGCGGTTTTAAAAATATTCGGGCCTTGCCAGGAACCAAAATCTACTATTTCCGGATGGGCACTAGCTCAGGCCAAGGCCGTAGCGAATTTGAAACCGCAGGTATAGCAAGGCTAAGTCGCAAGAACATGAATGGCTGCGCCATTGTTTCAGATTCGTGCGAACGCCGGCCTGGTCTAAAGATGCTACTTGCCGGATGGTCACTTGCTGTCCGGCCCATACGTAACGAAAAAAAAAACTGCATTGTAATCACGAGGCTGTCCGGGGCAGGCTACATCCGACCGACCGGTCGGCAACGCACGCCCGTAAACTTAACCCGCCACTTTTTATCATTAGTGCCCATCCGGAAATAGTAGACTTTGGTTCCTGGCAAGGCCCAAGCATTTTTAAAGCCGCAGGCATAGCGCGCTATTCCTGCGGCTTTAAAAATGCGAGGACGCCGCCGGGGGCCAAAAGATGCCCTTTCCGGCTGGACACGTGCTAATCGTTCTTCCGTGGATTCTGCCGATAAACCGGCAACAAACACTTGCATCCGGCGCCGGATTGCTTGTATGAAAAACACATCACGCAAGGTTGGGCCCCCCCGATTGACAATTTAAAACTTGGGATAGCGCCGGTTTGCAGGAATTAATCCCATCGAATATCAAAGCTGGAGCGGGTTTGCACATTTCGGGCAAGCGCTATCAGGATTTTTGAACTGTCAGGAAGCCAAAAAGGGTTGCATCAAAAAGACGAATGGAATAATGTCCGAACAGAAGAACTCACGAACATGACCCGATGTTTTTTCATCGGATCCGGTCTGATTCATCGAACTTTGCTTAGAAGTGGAACGTTATTGAAAGGCATTCAATGCGCAAAATCGCCATTGCCATGGCCAAGGGCGGTGTCGGCAAAACCACGACGGCCGTCAATCTGGCCTATGAACTGGCTTCACAGGGGCAACGGGTGTTGTTGGTCGATTGCGACACCCAGGCCCAGGTATCCAAATTTTTAGGTGTCAAGCCGACTTACGGCATGTATGAATTCGTTACCGGGCACGATGCCCGGGGCGCCAAAGTTTATCGCAACGACGCCATCTTCCCGGCCCGTGAAAATCTCTGGATTCTGGACGGCGGTATAAAACTGGTTGAATTAAAACACTGGTTAGGCGAACAGCCGCGCGAAATCCGGCACAAATGTCTGAGCCAGACCCTGGTTCCCAAAAACAACCGCCTGGACTACCTGATTTTTGACTGTGCGCCGGGCTGGGATGTTTTGAGTGTCAACATCCTGATGACCGTTGATGAGGTGTTGTGCCCGGTGGCGTTGCAGGGACCGGCGCTCGAGGGGCTGAAAACGTTTTTCGGCTACCTGCTGTCGGCCCAGAAGCAAAACAAGGATTTGCAGCTCAGCTATATTCTGCCGACCATGTTCGACCGGCGCACCCGGCAAAGTTTCGAAATCTACCAAAAATTGAAACGTCTTTTCGCCAAACAAATCTGTCACCCGATACGCCACAATGTCAGGCTTTCCGAAGCACCGGCCCGCGGCAAGACAATTTTTGAATTCGACCGGCGCGCCCCCGGCGCCCAGGACTACCAGAAACTATCCAGGAGACTAATCGATGACGCAATCAGAGCGCAAAAAGTCCCCCGATTTTTTTGAAGATCAGCCTTTCGACCCGGTAAAGGCCGCCATGCGTCAACAAGCGCCCAAGGCTGCGGGCCGAAAGAAAAAGGCCGGTTTTTATCTTTCCGAAGCCTTGCTTGCGCGCTTCGATCGCCGGTTTTACGAAATGAAACTGGCCGGCCGGCCGGTGGAAAGCAAATCCGCCCTGTTGGAGCTGGCCCTGGCGTTCGCCCTGGACGATCTCGACAAAGAAGAACAAAGTACGTTACTAAAGGCTTTGGAACCAGACTGTCCCTAACGTTAGAGTCAGTGACATCAAGGACCGACCCGCCCCCCCACCGCCGCAACGGTGGGGATAATCTCACACACCCGGTTGCAACCGGGATAGGAGTAAAACTCTTGAAACCGATTCATGGTTATTTGGAAATTATGGACCGCGGCTTTGGTTTTCTTCGCTCCATTGAACACAATTTTCAACCCAACCCGTCCGACCCGTTTGTCCCCACGCTGATGATACGCAAGCACCAGCTTGCGGAAGGGGCCTACATCGAGGGGCTGGGAGAAAAGGGCGACCCCGGCAACCGTAATTTAAAGCTGGCCGAGATTGAAGCGATCAACAACATCCCGTTCAAGGATTTTCACCGGGTCGAATCGTTGAAGAGCCGCACCAGTATCAGCCCGGATGAGAAATTCAAGCTGACCCAGCGCAAAAATGATTTGATGGGTAAGGCACTGGACCTGATCGTTCCCATCGGCAAAGGGCAGCGCGGCCTGGTCATCGCACCGCCCAAATCGGGCAAAACCACGATTTTAAAACATATGGCGCAGTCGCTGATCGCCAACCACAAGGATGCGACGGTCTTTGTGCTGCTGGTGGACGAACGTCCCGAAGAGGTCACCGATTTCAAACGGGAGCTCAAGGAAGCCCGGGTTCTGTTTTCTTCGGCCGACGAGAGTATTTCCCAACATCTGCGCATGACCCGTCTGGCGATGAGCACCGCTATCGGCTGCGCCGAGGCGGGCCGGGATGCGGTGGTCTTCATCGATTCACTTACCCGCATGGCGCGGGCCTTCAATGCCGACACACAGAGTCACGGTCGGACGCTGACCGGCGGATTAGGGGCCAATGCCATGGAATTTCCCCGCCAGATTTTCGGTGCGGCGCGCAACATCGAAAATGGCGGTTCGCTGACGATTATCGCCACGATCCTGATCGACACCGGCAGTCGCATGGATGATATTATCTTCCAGGAATTCAAGGGCACCGGCAACATGGATTTGGTGCTCAGCCGCGAATGCGCGGAACGCCGTTTGTGGCCGGCCATCAATATCAATCAGTCCGGCACGCGCAAGGAAAATTTGCTGCTCAGCGAGGATGACTATGCAAACAGTATTAAACTGCGCCGGGCTCTGGCGTCCATGGACGAAGTAGCGGCGCTGACCAGTCTGTTGGAATACATCGACAACTGATGCGCCATGCCGGCTACCAGCGCTGCTTTTTACTTTGCATGATCGCCTTGCACATTTTACCGAACTTCTTTTCCGTGCGTTTCTTCTCCAGGTAGGATTTTTCGTAGTATCGAGCTTCCTTGCTCATTTTGAGATAGTTTTGATAGCGGTCAGGCGCCAGGGTGCCGCCATCGACAGCGGCCAACACAGCACAACCGGCTTCATGCTGGTGGGTGCAATCGTTGAACCGGCAGCGACCTGCCAAATCCTGGATTTCACTGAATGTTTCCTGAATGCCGGCGTCGGCGTCGAACAGTCCCAGTTCGCGCATACCCGGCGTATCAATGAGCATGGCGCCGTTTGCCAGCAGGGTTAATTGCCGGCGGGTGGTGGTGTGCCTTCCTTTGCCGTCCTTGGCGCGGATCGAACGGGTTTCGAACTGGTCGGTCCCCAACAGGTTGTTCAACAACGTTGTCTTGCCGACCCCCGAAGAACCGAGCAGACAGAAGGTTTCACCGGCGCGGGTCAAGTCGTGAACAACACCCAGGCTGTCGGGATCGAGGTTGCTGAAAACGGCAACGGCCAGATCCGGCATCAACGCCCGGATTTGCGCTTGACGGGCCCTGTGTTCATCCGGCGTGGCAAGATCGCTTTTGCTGAGCAGCACCACCGGTTCGATGCGGCTTTCGTTGACCATCACCAGGTAGCGCTCCAGACGTCTTAAATTAAAGTCCGCATCCAGCGCCTGGAGAATCAGCGCCTTGTCGATGTTGGCGGCGACAAGTTGAAATTCAACCCGTTTACCGGCTGTCTTGCGCCTCAACACGTTTTTGCGTGCAATGACCGCTTCGATAATTGCGAAGGTATTGTCATCAAGGAATTGGGCATAGACCCAATCGCCCACAGTGGGATAGTCTAAGGGGGACGCAGCAGTGAACATCAATTTTCCGGTAATTTCCGCCGGAATGTCCTGCGCATGGCTGCAAATCAGATAGCGCTCCTTGTCAACGGCCATGACCCGCGCCGGCGAGAACGCGTCACGCCTGGCCGGATCGAGTCGTCGCCAAAACCAGGTATCGAGTCCAAGCCGCTTGAGATGTTGCGGGATCGGTTCGTGGTTATCGGCTGTCACGGTATTTGCCTTTCCGGTTCAATCGTCAGAGCCTATTTAATCAATCCTTGTTCCTGAAAACTATAGTATCCCTGGGCGGACACGATCAAGTGGTCCAGGACCTTGATCCCCAATATTCGGCCGGCCTCGACAAGCTGGTGTTGGATCTGGATGTCATCACCGCTCGGTTGGACCCTTCCGGAGGGGTGGTTGTGCGCAAAAATCACGGCTGCCGCCCGATCGGCAATGACATCGGCATAGACTTCCCGTGGATGCACCTGGGCCTGGTTCAGCAGACCGATGGTCACCACGCGGGTTTCAATCACCTCATTGGCCCCATTGAGCGAGATGCAGATAAAATACTCCTGCTTTTTACCCACGATAAAATCGACCAGCGGCAACACCGCCCCGGGACCGTTGATGGTTACCGCCGTTTTGGTCATGCGACGCCGGGCCAATTCAAACCCGGCTAGAATCTGGGAAGCCTTGGCCAGACCGATGCCGTTAACAGCGGTAATGTGATCCAAGGTCAGTTGACCGTTGTATTTATCAACAACCTTGGCAACCTTCGCCGAAAGGCGCATCACATCCAGCCCTCGTCCCCCCCTGCCCAGGATAACAGCAATCAACTCGGTGTCGGAAAGGGCCTGGGCCCCCTTTTCCTTGAGTTTTTCACGCGGTCGCTTGAAAACCGGCAATTCCTTTATTTTTTTCATTCAATCCAACTTATCGTGTCAACCGTGAATCGGGTCGCGCCACCAGGCACTCAATTTCGCAGGCCCATCCATAATATGGATGGCTTTTGAAATCAAAAACTTTTTAGCCCTCTAAATAATGCTACTTTTTATTTTTTGGGGTTGACAGGATACGGGTTGTCCAGTATAAAGCGGCTTTCTTGTTTGCCAACAAGAAAGCTCAATCCCCAGTAGCTCAGTCGGCAGAGCAGGTGGCTGTTAACCACCGTGTCCGTGGTTCGAGTCCGCGCTGGGGAGCCAGAAATAATAAGGGATTATCCTATAAAAGGATAATCCCTTTTAATTTTTGTGTGAGACTTTTTTGTGTGAGACTTTTTGTGTGAGACTTTTTTTTGTGTGAGACTTTTTTTGTGTGAGACTTTTTTTTTGTGTGAGACTTTT
>JANQIE010000198.1 GCA_028282295.1 Desulfobacterales bacterium
CTATAAAAAGTACTTCACATGTACTAAAATCCTCGTTCTGCAAATTGACCATAAACAATTAATATTGTAAACAAATAACACTATTCGTTCGGGCACTAATTATCGACTGTTAATATTAAACCGGCGACTAAATATGTAAGCCTTTGTCATGCCGGATTTGATCCGACATCCAGAATTGACGCTTGATTCCGGCGTTCGCCGGAATCACAATCTTAAAGGTATTTTATTGCCGGGTTAATACATTCACCTTAATTGTTTCAATAGATTATCTGATAGCGCATTGCTAAAATTATATGTGGTCGTTTCGGTTTGACCGTTGTCAGTATTCGATTTTATAGGTGCATCAATATAGTGATGCACTGCAAAAAATGGGCCTTTATTTCATGGAACTAGAATTTTAACTAAAATGAAATTGCCATGATTTGAAACAAAAAAAAGCCGCCTTGTGACCAAGGCGGCTTGATTTCGATGTGGTCGGGAAGAGAGGATTTGAACCTCCGACCCCAGCGTCCCGAACGCTGTGCTCTACCAGACTGAGCCACTTCCCGATGAAAGCTGTCTATTTAAGGTATAACCTTGTGTTTGTCAATGATAAAAACGGCATGAAATTGAAAGGGCGTGGCGTTTTAAGCCAAGTTCCGTCATCGCCGGGACGACCGTAATCCATGTCTTTCGAACGGATCTTTCCTGGATGCCCGCCTTCGCGGCATGACGGAAACACTAACTCCCATTGCTGAAATGTCTTGCCGGCTATTTAAAAGGATCATTTATAATGATAGTTTCCTCGCGGCCCGGTCCGACGGATACGATATCGATGGGCACTTCGGCCAGTTCTGAGATTCGTTTTAGGTATTTGCACGTGTTTTGCGGCAATTCATCAAAATTGCGGATACCGGCTATGTCCTCTTGCCAACCGGGCAGGGTTTCGTAGATCGGCTTTGATTCGGCCAGTACGTTCAGGTTGGCGGGGAAATGTTCCAGCTTGGTGTCGTTATATTGATAGCCGGTGCAGATTTTTAATTCATCCAGACCGCCCAGTACATCGAGTTTGGTGATGACCATGCCGGTCAGCCCGTTCAGACGCACGGCATTGCGAAGGATAACCATGTCCAGCCAGCCGCAACGGCGTCTGCGCCCGGTGGTGGCGCCGAATTCAGCGCCCTTGGCTTGAATTTGATCGCCGATGTTATCGAACAGTTCGGTGGGGAAGGGGCCGGCACCGACGCGGGTGGTATATGCTTTTACAATGCCGATAACGCCGTTGATATCCTTGGGGCCGACGCCCGCACCGCCGCAGGCATTGCCGGCAACGGTGTTCGAAGAGGTTACAAAGGGGTAGGTGCCGTGATCGATGTCCAGGTGGGTTCCTTGTGCGCCTTCGAATAGAACTTGTTTGCCGGCCTTCATTGCCGTTGACAGTTCAACAGATACGTCGGTTACATGGGGGGTCAGCCGTTCGGCCAGTTGACCGTACTGTTCGATAATCGGCCCGGCTGCGAGCGTTTCTGCGTTTAAATAGTTTTTTAGATAAAAATTTTTTTCATCGAGAATTGAATTTAGCCGGTCAACAAACATTTCCGGATCGATCAACTCGACAAAGCGGATGCCCCGCCGGGTGGCTTTGTCTTCGTAGGCCGGACCGATGCCCCGGCCGGTGGTGCCGATTTTGTTGGCGCCTTTCTTTTTTTCACGGGCGTGGTCGATTGCCCGGTGATAGGGCATGATCACGTGGGCCTTTTGACTGACTTTCAAGATACCGGGGCCAAGATCGATGCCGCGGTCACTGAGGTAATCGATTTCTTCAACCAGCACGGCCGGATCAACCACCAGGCCATTGCCGATGAAACATTTTTTTTGCTGTAGAATGCCTGACGGAACCAGATGGCTGATAAACTGTTCCCCTTCCACCACCATGGTGTGGCCGGCGTTGTTTCCGCCTTGAAAACGAACCACGGCATCGGCCTTTTGCGCCAATAGATCGACGATTTTGCCTTTGCCTTCATCCCCCCATTGGGTACCGATAATGACAATGTTCGACACAAGCATCTCCTTTAATGTTTTTTTTGGGGCCAACAGGGTAGTTTCTATAGGGTATGCGATTTTATTTTGCAATCGTCTTTCGACGCTTACGGAAAAAATTTTGGATCAATGTGCGGCTTTCTTGTTCAAGGATTCCTTGAATTGTTTTGATGCGGTGATTTAAGCGTTGGTCCTCGGCAAAATTATATAATGATCCGGCCGCACCCCATTTGGGGTCTTGCGGACCGTAGACTAATTTTTTGACCCGTGCGTTGACAAGCGCCCCCATACACATGATGCAGGGTTCGATGGTGACATAAAGGGTTGTGCCGGTTAAACGATAGTTGCCAATGCGGTCTGCGGCTGTGCGCAGCGCCAGGATTTCGGCGTGGGCGGTGGGGTCGTTTAACGTGATGGTTTGATTGTGGGTTTGGGCCAATATTTCGCCGTTCGCGTCAACAAGAACCGCGCCCACGGGAACTTCATCGGTTTTTTCGGCTTTGTGTGCTTCGCTCAGAGCGATCTGCATGTAGGGTAAATGGTTTTGATTCGGCATGGTTGTGAATAGATTACGTTAAACCGGTTTTTCATGAAAGTTATCATTGACATCCTTTACGGATTGGCATATGAACCTGTGGTCTTTTTCAAGGACAGCATGCGCCCGTAGCTCAGCTGGATAGAGTGCCGGACTACGAATCCGTAGGTCGCAGGTTCGAATCCTGCCGGGCGCGCCACGATAATAAGGGTTTACAGAAATCTATTCTGTGAACCCTTTTTTATTTTTAAAAAACTGAAACAGCACGCAGGCAAATCGCATTTGGTAGGTTTGTAGGGTGGGCCATGCCCACCATTTTTTTATCAGATGTGCTCTTGCAAATTTTCAAATGCGATTGCCCTGATGTATCAATGTCATTGCTTACAGTCAATGTTTTGTCATTTCTGGACCGCAAATACGTGCCAGGCTTGTCGGTTTTTTTCGATTAATTAAGGGCGGAAAAATCTTAAATTTAAGTATTCGACTGCTTTTTCCAATATAATATGTAGGGGTTTCGCCAGGTGGGCCGTGTCTATTAATGATCCAGGATTGGAAAGTCGACGCGATGCTAAACAAAAGCAAAACCAAAAAACGGATTTTACGCGATATTGATGATTTGCCGTCCATGCCGCAGGTGATCCACAAGGCGCGGGAACTGCTGGCTGATCCGGATTCCGATATTGCCGAGATTGCGGAATTGATTGAGACTGATCAATCGATGGCCATGCGTGTGATGCGGCTGGCGAATGCGCCATATTATCGTCGCTTGGGCGGAGTGTCGTCGGTGCGGGAGGCCTCTTTGGCTCTCGGCATGACCGCCTTGACCGAACTGATTACCATGGCCAGCACGTCCAAGATCCTGGGCGGCAAATTACAGGGATATCAGTTCGAGGCCGGCGCCCTCTGGAAACATTCCTTGGCAGTTGCATTCGGAGCCAAATTCATCGCGCAAGACAAATGTCCGCCGATGGCCACCTACGCCTTTTCCACCGGATTGATTCACGATACCGGTAAACTGATCCTCGATCCGATTATTTTTGATAACTGTGCGGATTTTGATCAGCTTATGGAAGACCCCAACTTGACCTTCCAGGATGCGGAAAAAGCAATCATCGGTTATGATCATGCTGAAATTGCCGCTGTTGTGAGCAAGAAATGGCATTTTCCGTCTTTGATTGTCGACGCGATTTACTGCCATCATGACCCTTCACGAAATCGCAAAAACGATTTGGCCCACCTGATCCATATCGCCGATCAACTGGCGATTTGGATTGGCATGAATACGGATGAACTGACGTTGGAATTGTGTGACGAATCTTTGGAGCGGTTTGAGCTTGCCCATGAAGAGATCGAGACCTACATGGAAAATATTGCTGAGGCTGTGAACCGGATTTGCGGTGAGGAGTAATGCCGTTAAATTAAGCCTTTTTTTTCGTCAACAGGCCGTGGGCCTGGTGAGCGATGCGAGGCTTTCTGAATCCGGCTTCCTGTAGACGGCGCGCAGCCTGGCGCATGAGTTTGGCGGCTTTGTTCGAGTCCGGATTGCCGATGTAATGAAACAAAACCCCGCCAGCTTTAAGAATCCGCTGTAATTCCCCGTAAAAGCTCCCCGCATAAAGCTGCCCCCCCAAACTGATATCCGGTGGATCGTGAATAATACAGTCAAAGGATGCGTCTGCAAATTCGCCCACCAGATCGGCGCTATCGCCCATCAATTGCGCAATGTTCGGCCGGGTGAATAATTCTGTGGACCAGGGATTGGCGCGGGCCATTTCCTGGGCGGCGGGGTCCAACTCAATGGTTGTGACCCGGGTTGCCTGGCGGGCGGCCAGGATCGCGGTATAACCCAGGCCGGTGGCCGTGTCCAAAACATTGCCGTGCAGCGGTTGCAGGCAGTTAATTTTCTCCTGGGCATCTTGTTGCGGATCGATGTCCTTGATCCGATGCATTAAAAAACCGGATACGATCATCGCCGGGCTTGCGTTGGTGGGCATCAAACTGTAAACCCGCTGCGTCATTTCGGAAAAAGTGTTGATTCCGGCGATTTGGCCGTCCCGGACCTGGAAGCAGGCATTTGTTTTTTTATGGATTTTCTTGATTTGTTGCCACGAAAGCTGTTGGCCGTCCGGCAGCGTCACGCCCTTGGGTGCGAGTACGACCGGCAAATGGCTCAAGCCCAAATCGAGTGAAATTTGAGTTTGCGGTTGTTTGGCCTGTTCGGCCTTCAAAAGGATTTCGGCCTGGTAGTGGGAGAGAATATACGGCACGTCCGGTTCGATCACGGTATCCATTGGTATGCTTAACCCAGGCAGGTTCCGGCGGCCATTTTACAACCGCACAGGAATTCTTTGGCTTTTAGTCGTTTGCCGGAGGCCCCCTGAAGTTCGAGGATCGACAACACCCCCTGGCCGGTGGCCACCCAAAGCTCATCCGGAAACGAAGTCAGCACCGATCCGGGCTTGGCGTCGGTTTGCCGATTCACGATCTGGGCACGATGGATTTTCAGGGGCTTGTCATTGAATTTTGTAAATGCACCCGGCCAGGGGGTCATGGCCCGTACACGAGCTTCGATGGCTTCGGCCGAGTCCTGCCAGTTAATACGGCCATCCTGCTTTTGAAGCAGGGGGGCGTGAGTGGCTTGGTTGTGGTCCTGCGGCTGCGGCGTCAGAGTCTTTGCCTCCAGTGCTTGCAGGGTTTCGATCAACACGGTGCCGCCCAGTTCGGCCAGGCGATCGTGTAACGTGGCGGCGGTATCTTGAGGGGTGATCGTGGTGGCGGCTTTGTGCAGCATGTCGCCGGTGTCGACACCGGTATCCAAAAACATCGTGGTCACGCCGGTTTGCTTCTCCCGATCTAAAAGCGCCCACTGGATCGGCGCCGGTCCCCGGTATTTAGGCAGTAGCGACGCGTGTACATTGATGGCGCCAAGGCGTGGAATGTCGAGCAGGGTGCGGCTCAAAATATGACCAAAGGCGACCACCACAAACAGATCCGGCGCGAGAGTCTGCATTTTTTGGTGGAATTGCGGGTTGCGGATGGTATCCGGCTGAGCGACGGTCAACCCCAATTCGAGCGCCGCGGTTTTAACCGGCGGCAAGGCAAGCTTGCGTCCGCGCCCCTTGCGTCGGTCCGGCTGAGTAATCACGAGGTCCACCTGATGGCCGTGTTTGTGCAGGGCGCGCAACGCCGGCACGGCAAAATCCGGTGTGCCCATAAAGACGATGTTGAGCATTTATTTTTGCCTTAGTCGTTTTTGAATGCGTCGTTTATAGAGGTTGCGTTTCAAGGAACTGATGTGGTCAATACAGAGCCGGCCGCTGAGATGATCGATTTCGTGTTGCAACACAATCGCGTGCAACCCTTCGGCCTCGATGCGCAAGGGGTTGCCGTCGCGGTCCACCGCCTCCACAAGCACTTTTTCCGCGCGTTTAACATCCGCGCGAAAATCCGGCAGACTCAGACAGCCTTCATCCTCGGACAATATCTGGCCTTCGGAATCGACAATCCTGGGATTGATCAGCACATGCAACGCCCGCTCGCCGTCCTTGTTGCCGATGTCATAGATCAGGACGCTTTTGCCCCACCCCACCTGCGTGGCGGCCAAACCGACCCCCGGCGCATGATACATGGTGGCGGTCATGCTTTCGATTTTTGCTTGAACATCGCCGTCTATATTTTCCAACGCACTCGCCGGATCTCTGAGTTTCACGTTGGGATAGGTCAGTATTTCGAGAAGTGACATGGGTGATTCCTTTTTAAAGCATTTTAAACATAATCTGTATCCGGATTCACAATTTTCAAGCCGTGCTGGGATAGGTGGCCTGTCGAATATTGATTCCGGTTATGGTGGCGGATATGAAACCGATCACTATCACGGGTAGCATCTGAACGACATGATTGGTCAATGTGTAGCCGAAAGCCTCATTGGCCGGAATGCCAAAAAGCGACATGGCGAAAACACCGGCCCACTCCCATAATCCCCAAAAACCGGGTGCCGAGGGAAGGGCGATAAAAAAACAGATGATGATCAAAACCGCGAATAGTTCAGCAAAAGATAGGTCGATGCCCGGACATCCCATGGCGACGGCGTAGTAGGAGATGCCTTGCACCAGCCAGATCAGTATTGATACACCGAGACACTTGATAACTCTCAAGGGATGCTTTACCAGCGCAAACCCGGCGGCAAAGCTTTCCATCAGGTTGACTATTGTTCGGCATAGTTTGGTTTTAATCCAAGCGCGTCCCTTGGCCGGAATGAAGAACAAAAAACCGGGTATCGCGTCGATTACCCGGGTTGTCATCGTTCTGACACGATCGAAACTGATCAGGATGACTCCGGCGATCATCACAACGCACAATTTAACCATGTTGCCGCCGATCATCACCAACGTGTCGCGATTCAGGTGGTGATCGCCAAATGTGATATTGATATTCGGATCAATATCGACGGTTGTGAAGACCAGTGCGAACAGGCCGACCAGCAGGATGATATCAAACACCCGCTCGGCGGCGACCGTAGCCAAGCCGGTAGTGAACGGGACCTTCTCCCGATGCTTCAAAATCGCAGGGCGCGCCACTTCGCCAACCCTGCCGGGTAGAATACAATTGATCATGAACCCGATCATCATGGGGTGGAACGCATTCCAGTATTTAACTTTTTCAGTGGTTGTCAGGATAATGTGCCAGCGCACCGCCCGCAAACCAAAGGCCACCACCACCAGAAAGGTGGCCGGAATAACCCAGATATAATTCACCGAACCGAGATATTCGAGCAGATCCCGAAACGGCACGTTGCGAAGGGCAAAGTACAGTGCAATCGCTGAGATCAAAATGCCCAGCGCCAATGAAAGCGTTTTTTTATTCTTCATCGGTTATCGGTTGCTGTGCGCGGGGTTAGGTTCTTCATGGTTGCGTTTATAGACGGGTGCTAAACCAATAGGTGTAAAATCTCACGGGCGACATCGATGTCCTTGGCGATCTGGTCGGCCAACTCGGATATCTGCGAAAACTTTTTTTCTTCACGTATCCGTTTGATAAAATTGACGCGAATCGTTTCACCGTAAATATCCTCTTTGAAATCCAGAATATGCACCTCGACGGTAAAAATATGGTCGTCGAAGGTCGGGCTGTAACCGATATTTGCCACCCCTTGAAAGCGCTTGCCGCGACATTCCACGGACACCGCATACACGCCGGTTTGGGGACACAACTCATCATAGAGATTAATATTGGCTGTGGGAAAGCCGAGCAGCTTACCGCCCCGGTCGCGGCCCGTCACAACCGTGCCGCGGATCTGGTAAAAACGTCCCAACAGCTTCTGCGCGGCTTCCAGTTGTCCTTGCATGACAAACTCACGAATCTTCGTGCTGCTAGTGCGTCCGGCCCCAAGCCGGCCGCTTTTAATCCAATCCAACACAACCACTTCGAAATCGAGCTGCCGGGCATATTGTCTGAGCAGCGCAACATTGCCTTCGCGTTTGCGCCCGAAGGTGTAATCCTGCCCCACAACGATCACTTGCATACCGATCTTTTGAATCAGCAAATCGTGGACAAATGCCCTTGCCGACAAATCGGCGAACGCCTCGGTAAAGGGAATACAAACCAGAACATCGATTCCCGATTTTTCAATCAACTCAATTTTTTGATCATATAAAGTGATTTGAGGTGGGGGCGCGTCTTTTTTCAGCACCCGCAAAGGGTGTGGTTCGAAGGTGATCGCCACGGAAGTGCCGCTTATCGTGTCGGCCGTTTCGATAACCTGGTGAAACAATGCCTGATGGCCGATATGAACCCCGTCAAAGTTGCCGATGGTAACCACCGCCCGCTCAAATGGGGTTGCTATATTTTCGATATTTTCGATGAGCTTCATTTGAGAATTAATTTAATGCCCGCAGCCGTTGAAGCGACGGTAAATGCTGTCGTCGCCGTACTAAAAAAGCTTCGCGGTTGTGAACCTGAAGCGCTCTTTTAAAAAAATTTCAAACGTGTGTCCATCCGCAAATAGCATCTTTGGGCTCAGGTCGGTGTTCTCACGAATTTGACCTGAACCAAAATCTACTATTTCCGGATGGAAACACGCTTAGAAAAAAGTCTCAACAAGGGGTTGACAAACAAAATAAAAAAAAATATATAGGTCATCTTTGAAATTAAATCAATGCTTTATTTCGATTGCATGTGCCGAAGTGGCGGAATTGGTAGACGCGCTAGGTTCAGGGTCTAGTAGGGGTTCCCCTGTGGGAGTTCGAGTCTCCCCTTCGGCACCATTTTTTTCTTATAGTTCCAAGCACTTAGGTATCAAGTCTATGCAGCTTGGGTATTTACAGGGATTTGTCCTTGTAAATACCTGCAATTGCAATCAATTCGTTCCCCCTATAATCTCCTTTTTATATTATCAGAACTTTATCGGTTAAAAGTTGATAACGCGTGTACTTCTCGCATTGCGTTTAGACATTTTGACGCACTTTTCTTGTCTTTAAAACGCCTTGTTATAGGACCAAATCGCAACTGAAATCCGTTGGCGTCCTCGTATAACCCACCTCGCATATTGCTTCGTCTCCTGGGTGCTGGACTGCTCATATCCCAAATGTTTTTATATTCATTGAAGGGCGCTTTTGGTTTTTGAGGATAGAAGGTGATCGACTTTTTTCCTTCTATTTTACTGACAGGAATAATGTACCAAGAATCAATCGGGATAATGTAGGCAACCAAAAAGTCAATGTCTTTAACGGTATAAGGCGTCTTGGTTCTCGATCCGTGACCAAGGGAAATGCGGTAGCCGTTTCCTGTGCTGGCGGCTGTAGCCCGCACTTGAATCCTTGATAAAATCCCGCTGTTATCAACGATAAAATCGTATTGAGCATTGTCGCCAAACGGTTGCGATACGATATAGCCTTTTTCATAGGCGATCAGTTGAAATTTTAACTCGGCAAAATTTCCTATCTTTTTACTCACGACTTTTTCTGCCCTTTAATCTCCTCTAAGTTGATCACTACGCCACCGCTTCGAGCGTCCTGATAGAGCTTTCTTTGTTCGTCACCAGTAATCTGCAGATAGCGCTCAAAAGCCTTGTTCGATTTGGTTCCCATGCTGCGCTTGATCGCCTCCGGCGTGTTCCGCTGACGCAAATCAACCGCCGTGCTGTGTCTGGTTCCTGGATAAAGCGGCACCCCTTCAATCCCCAGTTTTTTACAGGCCCGCCGCCACACATTGTAAAGATAACCACTGCCGAACTGCTGGCCCGGCTTTGCGGCGCCGTTGCCTTTTTCATGGCGAAACAGGTACATTTCAGGAAAACCTTTGGACAACACCTGGATCAATCGGGCGTCCTCATCCAGCAGGTTCAGGTATTTGGGCACCCCTTCCTTCGGGTCCGGGATCAGAATCCGGGTGTTTTCAATCTCGACATGCTTTTCCTTGATATCGATCAGTTCCTTGGGCCGGATATTGATGTAGGTGCTTAGAAACAGAATCGCTACGTAAATGCGCGGATTGAAATCCCAGGTTTGTCTATGGATTTCATCCAGGACCTGCTGTTGAACATCCTTTTTAATGATTTTGCGCAGGTTGATCTTTTGCTCGGCCTTGGGCCATTTTTGAGGCATTTGGTCCGGCCTGATCTCCTCACGGTTTACCAGCCAGGACCAGAACATCTTAAGGGTGCAACTGATATGGTAAATGTAATATTCGGATTTGCCGTCGTCCCGCAGGTCATTGAACAAATCCTCGATATCGGCATATCCGATCTGCTTGACATTGCGGTTGTGCCAGGATTCCACCGCAAATCGCAGTCGTTGCGCGTATTTTTTGACAGCTTTGAGGTTGCGTTTGGTGTGAAGGAATTTTTTCGTGAGGTTTTCGAAGCCCAAAGGTTCATCGGTTCGATAATCGCGCTGGTCGAACTTGCCTTCATCGGTTTCATAGCGCAGGCCGGTCAAAAGCCGGTAAGCCAGATCATAGCTTTTTAGCCGTCTTGTGATGTTGCCGAACCGGACCACCAACTTGGTCGGCATAAACTGAGGATGGCCAGGACACCACATGCCGCGGGGTTCAAAATGTTTGAATCTGCCGCCGCATTCAGGACACCTCTGGTCTGAATAAATGCCACCTTTCATGCATACCTCCCCATATTGGGGAGTGCTATAGGCTGCATGCTGGGATTTTGTCAACAAACTCGGGCAGTCCTTATCAAAGGGCAACAAGATTGCCGCGTGGTATTACCGCGAATTCGGTTAATATTTTGTCGGGGAGTGGGAATTTGAAAAGGACCAACACGTTTATCGGGCCTGGCCCTGTTCCAACCCGGCACACCTTGCCGATCCAGCCGTGCATTCGCATAAATCTTACCGCTGACTTGCGGTAATGAACCCTAATTGTTTGACCGGGTGTCGGGTGCCAGATCATTGGTTTTTTATTCCTTGGTTGTGTCTCAGTACAAGGTCAATATGGATCTGTAATTCTTCCCTTGCTTTTTCGATATCGTCTACCATGATCCAGTCCGATTGCCCCCATTCCCAATGATTGCGCGACATGCCGCAAGTGTGGCAAACCTCAATTTGAGTTCCATCGGGCCAATCCTCATAGTGCGTTTTGGTGTGTTTACAATCCATTATCCACCTCCGGAAACTGACTCCATTTTTTGCCGTCGAGAAGGCGACCGGATTTTTTTTTGCCGACTCGGCAATAAATTTGCTGATCGATGCATTTTGTCGCAAATGCCTTTCCATCAAACATGGGACCATTCCTATCTGAGAGACTTCCTATAAGCCGCCCCTTGTAACTTGGCGTCTGGGGAGTTTTGTTGCTCCATTTACAAGCACTCGCCTGTATCCAATCAATCCACTCCCCCCACTGTTTGAAGAAGAACGGTGTGCTGGTTGCCTTGCACTGATCCCGCAACGACACTACCCAATCAGGATGCATCGGCCGTGCGCCCGGACCGCTTTCGCCGCCGCATATGACCCAATCAAGGCCACGCTCTTCAATCCACTGTGGTTCAAAACTTCCTGTCGTTAGCAGGTATGGCACTAAATCCACCGGCCCGAGCATCGGCTCAACTGAAACGCCACGTACAGCAAAAGGGGATTTTAATAAATCTGGAATCCTTTCTTCTGCGCGTTTCTGATTTTCGGCTGTCACCATACCAATAACATTCGGCAGTGGAAAATTAAGGCCATCATAATTTCTTCCAAGATGAAACCATATGTCCGGCATGACTTTGGCCATGTTTTTTGATCGTTTGGTGAGTACCATGAATGTGTGATGCCTCGCCATTGCCATTGCTTCAAATATTTTATACTGCCATTCAAATTGGACATCATCATGAAACAGATCACCCATAGACACGGCAAAAATCTTACGAGGCTTTACCCATCTCGACGGCTTATTGACCCTGTCCGGATGAAAAACAACCTTGAACGGCTCATCCTTCGGATACCCATAACGACCGGCCAACCGCTTGGTCATGCGCTCAGCGTAGCAGTTTTTACACCCTTCACTGATCGGTGAGCATCCGGTTATCGGATTCCATGTTTTATCGGTCCATTCTATTTTAGTGGTCATCTTAAACCTCTTGCGGGTAGAGTTTTATAACGCGACCTTCCTTGCGACCGGTCACACCTTTTATGATGCTGGTTTCGGCCTGAGCATAACGACCAATCGTGGACCGGGCTGTTTTATCCGAAGCGTAATGGTGTTGAGGCAGGGCGTCGACCAGATCTTTTAAGGTGATGCCGGGCCTGCGCTTCACAATTTTGTTGATTTCAACACAGGTCTGTTGAAACGGTGTCCATCGGCGACCGTTGGCGTTGCCCGCCCTGGCGTATGTCTTTTGTTTTTCGTTCAGGCTTTTTTTAAGGCTTGGTGAAATGGATCTGCGCAGGGCCGGCCGGATGGAAACATCCACGTCCGTCGCGTGTTTGTATCCTGTTTTTTCTTCCCTTATTTCGATCAAACCGATGCCGTTTGACTTTAACAGGTGTTTGGCCGCGGTTCTGCCCTTACTGTAGCGGCGCGATGCATACGGGATACAGACACTGGTGAAATTGGAATACTTGCGCCATTCAAGGGCTTGCCCCAAAAGTTCAAGACTCATGGTCTTCTTGCATTCAATGACCCACAGCAGAGGGCCTTGAGCCGCAACAATGTCGGCAATGTTGCCGCCCTGATGCATCTGGACTTCCTGATACACGTCCCAATGCTGATCCTTTAACCATTTGACCAGTTTTCCGGCGAGTTCCTGTTCGGTTTTCAACGCGCAACCTCCTTAAATCGTCGCACTGCTCGCAAAATGGCCGCTGCAGGGCATCAAGGCGTATCGAAGCCGAAGCCTCGTTCTGTTACGGATCTTCGACCGGAACGTGGCTTTCGGATATTTTTTGTTAAGAGTTCTTCGCGCCTGTTCACTCAATATATAGAAGTAGGTGGGCTCACAGTGCCAGGTCCCGCGGCATATTCTGCAATAATTATCCTGCCACTGTGATAGGAAATCGCCGATACCTGTGTGGGCCTTACTGATGCAGGAAACGTAGTTTTGCTCACCGCAGTGCGGACATTTCGTCTCGCTTGTGCTCACATATTGATTCAGCATTGGAAAAGGATCATCGTCTATGCCATACGTTGTTGCATCTTCCATTGTTACTCCTTTGTCGATGTTATGGGTTTGAGGAGCTATTTTATTTAATCAACTGCCACGCATTGTTGTTCAATCCTCCATAAACAATTGACCGCGAGGGACAACGATATGTTTTTTACCAGCTCGTACCAGCGCATTTGAATGTTCAACTGCCTTGGCATAAATAGCCTTTATGGTGCACCACGAGACACTGACGTTTAGCGGATAGACACCTTCATCAAAGCAAATTTGACAATCTTCTTGAGCAACATCAAAATGGTAACATTTGGGGCACGGAACGGTGAAACGCTCAAAAAATGCACCGATTAATGCGAATTTAAAGCCATCCTCAGCGGTTAGTTCTTTGGGCATTGGAACAAATTCTGTCATTACTCCTCCTATTCCTGCGACCGCTTTATTGGGTTAACGTCGAGATAACCTCTTCTCATAGTGGTGTACTCTTTGAATCCGATGGCGAACATTTAGACCCCGCATACACAAGGAGGATACTCATCCTGCCTGAACAGTTGCCGTTGGTCCTCATTTACAATGCCGCGCAATCGAGCCTTTGGCCATTGATTCAGGTAAAGCGGTTTTTTACCGCGTTCGGTCCGATATTTGATATTGCGTTCCTCAAGTTCAGCAGCCTTACAAAACAAATCGGGATGCAGCCGGCGCAAATTTTGCCATTGCATTACCGTCTGATAGGGACAGATATAACAGCCGGATTTTTGGGGCACTGGTAGACCATGAGCGCGTATGATTTGCTTACATCCTTCTCGATCGATCCCCGCTTCAACCAACGGATAACGGCTTTCAAACCCTTTTTCGGTCTTCAATTTAGCT
>JANQIE010000225.1 GCA_028282295.1 Desulfobacterales bacterium
CACCGCACCGGACATCGTGAACCACTACCCCCTCGACACCCTGATCACCGGCGCGGTGGACGATTTTACCAAAACCGTCCCGCCGCCATGGCCGACCCCGCAGCAAACCGAACAACTGCTGGCCGCTCACATCGAGGCGTGGATCAGGCAAAAAGACCGAAAGCGGCCGGCGGCGGTTGGCAAAGAGATGCAGAACCCCGTAAAACGTCCGGCAGTTTTACCGCCGGTCAAAACGAAAAAGATCAAGGACTGGGTTGGGGTATCGCTTCGCGACGAAGAGGAAAATCCGCTGCAAGGTTATGAGTTTAAGATCAAAACCAGTGATGGTAAGACCCATGAAGGTATTACGGATACGAACGGTGAAGGTCACATAACAAATATTGACAACGGTGTTGTGGATATTATCTGGCCGGATTTGGAACAGAAAAAACCTAAAAAGCAGGATGAAAACATACATAAAAAACACAAAGTAAAACAAGGCGAGTGCTTACTGACCATAGCCCATGACAATGGATGCGCATCCATCGGCAGCTTGTATAATGCCCCTGCCAATAAAGCGCTTAAGGAAAAATGTCCCGACCCCCAGTGCCTTGAGCCCGGAGCCGTTGTCATGATTCCCGAAAAACCGGCAGTGGCCAAGAATTGTTCCACCAACAAACAACACAAATTTGTATGGGAACAATATCCCGCATATTTTACCATGCGACTGTGGGACTGTAAAAACCAACCGATAGACCAAAATGAATCACTGGATGCAGTTGAATTCACGCTCAAGCTAAAAGATAAAAAAGGCAAGTTCATCAAAGATAAAAACGGTCAGGAGATCATCATTAAAAAGAAATGCGCGAATGGCGAGATTAGCGCTGAAATTCCTTTTAGCGCCGACAGAGGTGAACTGACCCTGCATCTGCGCATTAATGAAAAGCCCTATGATATTAATATGGAAATTTTGATCGGATACAAAGACCCGGCAACCACCCCATCAGGAATGCAAGCCCGGCTCAATGCCGTCCAATGCACCTGCGGCAAAGTGGACAACGTTTACGGCGAGTTTACCAAAAACGCATTAACGGAATTTAAAAGCAAAGAACTCCCAGAACAAAGCAATGATACCGAAGTGGAGAATAAATTGGATGAGCAACACAATCCTGCCGGTTCGTTGGCATCATTAAACCATAAATCCGGCGGCCTTTCATATCAAGGCCCCGCATAAGGATGACATTATTTAATTTTTACTTGAAACCCGCCATTTAAGAAATATGGAAAACGATCAAACGGAAAGCGGATCCGTTTGCTGGAGGAATAAATGACCGTAAACCACAAAAACATGTTGATCGACGTCGAGTCGCTGCTGAAAGAAAAAGCCTATCATATCGCACAGATCTTAAAACTGACCAGACAGAGAGAGACGCGGATCGATCCCCACAAATACAAAAATTGGCAAAGGGACCATGATGAGTGGACCCACAGCGATCAATTGCAATATTTCAGCAAAATAAAAACCCATATGGAGATGATCGTGGTGTGTCAACGCCAAATGACCCAAACCAAGGCAAGTCATGATTCCAAAAAAGAAGAAATGCAGGAACATGAACTATGCCCTTATTGGACACAGGATCAGAAGGTCGTGGATGCCAAGCTTCAAAAAGAGTTGCAAAAGATCCAGGCGGCGTTGAAAGATCCGGAAATGAAAGCATTACAAAAGATACTGAATCGAAAGATTCAGTCACCGCAGATCTCTTATAGGGCCTATGTCTGCCGATCAACAGACCCTGCCGATATCAATAACACCTTTGTGCTGCCCGAACCCACCCTGCGCACCAGGTTTGTCTATGCCGACAACACCGAAGAGCCGGTAAAACACGGTCACATCATCCATTGGCAATACAGCGGCGACACCATCAACCCCTTTCCCATCTATGAAAAACACACCGAGCTGATGCTGCCCGTGGGCGTGGCCGTCACCGACCGTAACGGATTTATCGTTCAGAGCGCGCAAGCGCAAAACGATATGGAAATCCTGTTCGATCCTTCCGGCAACAGTTTGGTGGTCACGCACGACACATCCGCGACCGACATTGATAGAATCGAGCAAGCCTATAAAACAGCCAGCGAAAAAGAAGATATAGCGTTATACACCCGCCTGACCAATCCCGACCCGGCGACCTGTCCGGTGGATCGCACCGTTATTGAATACCGCCCCCCTATTGAATACAAAGATAAGAACAGGGAAAAAAACCTGTCAATCAACGACATCGCAGATCATGTCACAGGAGTGGAGTTCCACAAATACGCAGCCGAAAGTTTTGCCGAAATCGAATTTTTAAAACGCAATGATACACCGTACATCAGAGGGTATGCGAAGTTCCTGAAATTGCAAAGCCGGATCAAGGCACCATACCGTCAGATTCTGACAAACATGGTATACCACGGCTTTTCTTCAACCCGTTACAAAAAAATTGACGACCTTCAGGTTTTTAAAGAAAAAAAGCGCTACCAAAAACTGAACCGGGTCAACCAGCACTATTTCCTGCCCTCCAACGATTACGGCTTTATGCTATATCCTATTGATCGCGGCCCTATTGCCACCAAAAATCTGGACGTTCTGGCTCAACCTCAAAACGGCACACAGATCGCCAAAAAGGGCAAAATCAAAGCCATCGCCGAAACAACGGAAAATGACTATGTCACCATCGCCGTGCACTGCCCCCTGCCCGAATGGGACCGGCGCTTAAACGAAAAACTCAGGCACCTGCTTTACGCCCAAAAAGCATTCGCCATTCAATTACAGCCCCATGATCATAACCTTAAACGTATCAAACTGCTAAAAGAGCTCTTCAGATGCCAGGCTGATTTCAGCAAAGACATCGACGCTGAGGACCGGAAAAAACACAGAGAGATCGCAACGGAACTTGACAACATCCATGACAGCATTTTGAATAAAACCAAAGATAAAGCCGGCCGGGAAGATCTGCGGTTAGATAAAGCCGTAAACAACATAGAAACAGCGGCCAATGCGCTGTGGGATCTGCTGAAATCCGAGGCCCTGTGCCGGGAACTGGCCGCCTACCGCCACGAGACAATGCCAAACGAGCAAGCCGAAGCGGAAACCAACGGTGTCCTGGCGCCCGGCCCCTACATGCAAGCCGAACCTTTTTGGGGTCACATATTCGAAACCCTGACCAAATGCTACAGCGCCCTGGCAAACACCCCAATAGCCGACAACGTCTTTGACAGCCAGATCGCGCCTTTTTTATTAAAGATCGCAAATAGCGTAAAGGACGTTGCAGCGGCTCCGGGCGTGATTGAATTTTTCAAAGAACTCACTGAAGAAGCCAAGGTGTTTGTAGACGATGAAGATGAGCAAAATGAGATGAGGCCGCTTGGTCAAAGAATATCAATTGATATAGATAACGATATTGATGAAGCTATTTTGCCCGCACCGGAAGATCATGCAGCAAAACAGTTTAATCCCTTAATCGAAATCCCAATCCTGTATTTGAAGGGGGCCGGAGGCATTTTTCACGCCACGCCGGGGCCGCCATGCCTGGCCGAGTCTCTTTTGGATTCATATTATGACAATCTTTTCCGGATGGCGAGCCGCAATGCAAAAAAATATCAGGTTTTTCATATTAAACTTGCATTAGGTTTGTTCAAGGCTTTTGGAGTGATCGACAAAGATATGATCAACGATAAGGAGCAATTTGAGCAATTCAAGAAAGCGTTCCATATTTTTTTAAGGAACCATGGCAGGATCGGTAATGTCAAGAACATTAAGTGGGATATGGTTGTGGCTGAATATCTGAAACAGATAGAAGCTTCGGCTGAAAAAAAGGCTCAACTAGAAAGGGAACTTGAAATATTAAAAAAGAAATCCGGCCCTAAATATAGGCGGAGAAGACGAAATATAAGGAAAAAGCTGGCAGGGTATGATACGAACCTTCAGGAAATGATGGAAGAGGCAAAACAGTTGTTCAATGGCGAAACAAAGAAATCATCACCGTCCGATTTTCACTATAAGGCACGTAGCCGCTTAATCTACAAGAGCGTTATGATGACCTTCAACATCATGTCCGTTATTGAGACCTGGGGCAATCTCAAAAAAGGACAAGTGGAATCTTTCGAAGATGGCCTGCTTCTAATCTCCTCAATATCGGAGGCCGTCCTCGACACCATGTGGAAAGGCGCCATAGGATTTAAATTATCGATTAACTGGTGTGACAAAATAAAATCAGTTAAAAATTCCTGGCTCCAAAAGACGGATAAAGGTGATACCCCGGCAGCTAAGGATGGCGCATTGAAATCAGGTGGAAAAACAGCATCGAAAACGGCGGCTAAAATTGAACAATTCGCCGACAAGCTGGGGACCGCACTTGCGATGGTGGGATCGATGTCGGCCTTTATTCAATCCGTCAAGCATTTTCGTGATGATGAGGCCGGTGAGGGCGCACTCAAATTAATTGAGGCCTCCAGCGCGGCAGTGGTCACGGCTGGGTATATAATCAAAGCGTCAGCCCACTATTCCGCGAAAAAAGCAGGCGCAGGCGCATTTATCGTTCGGCATATGTTGAAAGCCAATTGTGTCTATGCCATCGTGACAGTTGCGCAAATCGCATACTGGGTGTATCAAATGACACAGCCCGAGGCATTGAAAATCAGCCGGGAGGTGTGGAAAACCGTAGAAAAAAGCAAATACACATACTGGGTTGCAATGTATGGCGGCATTCAACAAGGCATAAAGAAGGAGGATGCTCCAATACAGAATTTCTATTTTCCTATAAAATCGGATCCAGCACTAAGAGAAGCATTCGGCGCAATGAGGTCAAAAATCAAGGGGGTAAAATTCGGTTATATGAGCTGGCACGCCGTCATCCCCCTATACAAAGCAGGCTTTGGCAAGGATTTCATACACGGCACGGTAATCAGTGCGTTAAATATTGCTACCGAAAAATACTTAAAATCAAGGAGTGATGCCGTTCCAGGCATTGATCACATGATTAAAAATCACCAAAATCAGAAAAGCTATAGCTTGACCGACAGTCAAAAAGGTTTTCATGATGGCGAGATAAAAAAATACGGACAATGGGCATATCGTTTAAAGAACCAACCTGGATACAGACCCATGGAAGCAAAAACATTGATCGAGTTCTACCGGTATCTGGCCTCCGAGGATGGGACTGAAAAAAAATTTGACAATGGCGTCTCCTATCAGAAAGTTAAGGAACAGCTAGAAGAAGGCACTTTCGAACCGGATGAATATAAGCCCGAACTATTACCTGCACAGAAGGACTATACCGGCGATAACTTCGCTGAAATCAAGAAAAAACTGGAAGCGGAAAAGGATATTTCTATCGAACTGGCAATAAGCAGATGGTTTCCGAATATTGCCGACAGCCAAACCTATCTTAAAGCGGCGGAGTAGAGATTTAATTGAACTTATAAACAAGAATTGTGATAGAGCTAATAGTCGAATTTAAAGGAGCTTTCATGTACTGTTTAACGAAAGAAAATACGGATTTAAAGAAAGTAGTTATATTCAGCATGGTCGTAATCATTTGCCTGCTATTCCGTGCAGAAATCAGCTTGGCAGACGGCCGGGAAATGAACATAAACGGGTTGGAGAAAATACATCCACATGATCGCGCCATCGTTCAGAAGATGCTGCTAAAGATGAGCAATCAGTGGGATGACTTTAATGTGCGTGAAAATATGGTATTTTCCAAACCTATTGATGGATATCTAAGAATTATAAAAAAGGATGGTACGGTTTCTAGAGGAAGGGCGTTCGCTTCCATAAGAAACGGAGTTTCCATAGACAAGAAAGGCTACGTCACCGGTTTCGCAGTAGATGCCACCAAGTATGAAGACTTGTCTTTAATTAGGGAATTAAAGCATTTACGAACAGTTTATTTATTTAGGTGCAAAATAAAAAAAATAGATCTGTCTAATTTGCTCAACCTGGAAGAGCTGATTTTAGCATATAACAGAATCGATAAAATCGTTAAACTTAAAAATATGCCCAAGCTCAGGGTTTTGGATCTGGATACCAATAGGATAAAAAAAATAGAAAACATGAAGAATATACCAAATTTGGAGGTGTTGAATCTTAGAGGTAACCCAATATCCAAAATAGAAAATCTTGAGCGCTTCACCAAATTAAAATATCTTGAACTCATAAGCCGCCCGGCAGCTATAAAGAAAATTGAAGGGTTGGAGACATTGACAGAGCTGAAAGAGTTAATTTTAATAAACCAGCCGATAACCAAACTGGAAGGGCTTGAAAGTCAAAAAAAGTTAAAAAGACTGATATTATGGAACACCAAAATAACCAAACTGGAGGGGCTTGAAAATCTAACGGCATTGGAAACATTGCGTTTAGACGGCAACCCAATCGAGAAATTGGAAGGCTTGGATAATTTGAGAAATCTGAGAAAACTTTTCGCCAATGGCTGCGGCATTAAAAAAATTGAAGGTCTTGACAAACTGGTTAACCTGAAAAAACTCGAACTCTCTAGTAACGAAAATATTACCAAAATAGAAGGCCTCGATAATCTGGCAAAGCTTGAGGTGTTAAGACTAAACGTCGCATCCATTAAAAAGATTGAAAACTTTGAAGGTTTGAAGGCTCTTAAATTCCTGGAATTAAAAGGAACAGACATTGAAAAGCTAGAAGGCCTGGAAAACAATCTTAAACTTTATAACATATCCCTTAATTATAGTAATTTAAGAGAGCTTTCCAATTATGAGCATCTAAAGAATTTACGCTATTTTAGATATAAAGGAACACCGATTGCAGATAGCAAAAAACAAAAAGACAAAAAGCAGAGAGAAAAACTTGAAATTTTTCGTTATAAGAATATGTATCGAAATTAGATACAATAGTGCATCATCCTATATCTTGAAATTTAAAATGCGGGGAGATCTTACGTAATTCGGATAAATACGTATGGTCTCCAGAATTCCATACGGTGGGGTCTTAGTCAGGCGGTCAATGAAGTCCTTGTGCGGCCGGCCACTACTTTTTTATTGTTTGTTTTTAGAAAGTCTGTCCCGCCAGGTTTGGGGTTTTCGGCAAAGGTGCCAGACAGCGACGATCAAAAGTGCGCCCAGTCTAATTTGGTAGATGATGCCGTAGGGAAATCGTTTGGTCAGACAGCGGCGTGCTTTCATTGATGTAGCAATGGTGGTCCAGGCTTGCGGATTTTCCTTGATCCTTTCGATGGTGTTTTCCACCTCTTCGCCAAATTCCTGGCCCAGTCCCTATTTTTGGATGTTATAGAACACAATGGCTTCGTAAAACTCGCGTGCGGCTGGTTCCAGGAAATCAACATTCATCGGCTATCTTTTACGAATTGATGTTTTTGAATACTTGTTGGGCGGATATGGTTTTGAGATCACCACGTTCATAGGCGTCAATGCGGCTCTCGGCTTCCTTTGCCCACAATCGGTCTAATTCATCCTGGGAAATATTCAGACTGGAAAACAGTCGTTCGGCCAACTGAGCCCTTTCGCTGGACGGCAGGCTCAAGGCGTCCGTAAACAATTGTTCGGCATTTGCAGTCATAACAAGTCCTCCATCAGGTAAAATCTCTGTTCCGATTCTTGTCATTTTTACAAAAATAGTCAAGAGCCGACCTTTCGGCCGGTAAGGTAGTCGCATTTGGAAATCATCTGGTGGGCACGGCCCACCCTACCTGCTATTGCCGCCGGGTAGGTGGGGCATACCCACCAGATTGAGCTGTTTTTATTGGATTTGCCCCTCAAATTTCCAAATGCAGCTACCCTGCTTCGACCGGCAACACACCGAGCGTGTCGCCCCCCTATCCCGCGAACAGCGAAAGGCTCGCACCCGTCACCCGTCTGGCGAAGCTACAACAACGGCCGGTACCAGGAAGCCCACAGCATTTCCAAACTCAAAGGCTCGCCCCCCGGCTACGTCGGCTACGTCGGCTACGTCGGCTGCGGCGAAGGCGGCGTGCTCACCGAAGCTGTGCGCCGCCGGCCTTAAAGCGTGGTGCTGCTCGACGACATCGAAAAAGCCGACCGGGCCGTGACCGACCTGTTTTTCCAGGTGTTCGACAGATGAGACCTTTGTCGTTTTATCCTTTGAAGGCACCGAAGCCCTGTCGGAGCTGTTCACCTTTGAACTGGTGCTGGCCTCGCAGCGCAACGACATCACCTTTGACCAGCTTGCCGGGCAAAGCGTCACCGTGGGTATTCGTACCGGGGCGACCGAGCGGATTTTCAACGGCATGTTCATCGGTTTTGCCCCGGACGAGATCGCCCACCAGGACGGCTTCAGCCGCTACCGGGCCGTCATGGCGCCGGCCCTGTGGAGCCTGACCCAGTGCTCTGACTGCCGCATCTTTCAGGACAAAACCGTGGCGCAGATCCTCGCCGAAGTGCTGTCGGACACCTGCCTGGGCACTAAACAGGTGCGCCGCAAAATCGAATACCGCCTGGACCTGACCGGCACCTATGCCGTGCACGAATACTGCGTGCAGTACAACGAATCAGACTATGATTTTATCTGCCGGCTTTGCCAGCAGGAAGGCATTTACTTTTTCTTCGAGCACGCCAACGGCCGGCACACCCTCGTGTTTGCCGACGCCACGGTCCGGCAGGCCCCGTACCTTGCCGGCCGCAGCCCCGACGTGGCCTACCAGCAGACCACCGGCGCCTACCTGGACGACGAAGTGATCACCTACCTGCAACCGGCGCAAAAGCTGACCACCGGCACCTACCTGGCAAGAGATTACAATTTCAAACTGCCGGCCAACAACATGGAAGTCATCGAAGCCGCCGCCCGGCAGCCCGGTCAGGGCCAGGGCGCAATCTACGAATATCCCGGCGGCTATGACAAAATCGCCGACCAGGGCCGGACCCTGGCCCAAATCCGGATGCAGGCCCACGACGTGCAGACCCTGAGCATCACCGGTCAAAGCAACTGCCGCGGATTTATCCCCGGTTGTCGCTTCACCCTGACCAACCATCCCCTTGAGGCGCTGAACCGCCAGGACTATGTGTTTATCAGTGTCACCCACGACGCCGGACAGGGGCTGCATTCGGGCACCGGCAGCGGGGACCACTACGGCAACGAATTTACCTGCATCCCGCACCGGCTGCCCTTTCGCCCTTTGCGCACCACCTCCAAGCCGGTGATCGCCTCCAGTCAGACCGCCATTGTCACCGGCCCGGCCGCCGAAGAGATCCACACCGACGCCCACGGCCGGGTCAAGGTCAAGTTCTTCTGGGACCGGCGCCGCGACGAACACCAGGACGGCAACATGTCGTGCTGGATCCGCGTATCGCAGAACTGGGCCGGCGGCAAATGGGGCGCCCTGCACATCCCGCGGGTGGGCCAGGAAGTGATCGTCAACTTTCTGGACGGCGACCCGGACCGGCCGATCATCACCGGCCGGGTCTACCACGGCGACAACCGGCCGCCCTACGACCTGCCGGCCCAAAAAACCGTCAGCACCATCATGAGCAACTCCACCAAAAAAAGCGGCAACTTCAACGAGATCCGCTTTGAAGATCTCAGCGGCGCCGAGGAACTGTTCACCCACGCGGCCAGAGATCAAAACGAAGTGGTGCAAAACAATATGACCACCACCGTCAAGGCCAACCAGAGCATTGAAGTAAAAGACAATCGCACCGTCACCGTGACCGCGGGCAACGAGACCGTCACCATCCAAGGCGGCAGTCGTGAAGTAACGGTTCAGGCCGACGAGAAACACACCAACGCCGCCGGTTTTCGCCACGAGGTCGCGGGCAACTATACCCTGAAGGTCAGCGGCAACCTGACCATCGACGCCGGCGGCACGGTCAAAATAAACGGCGCCGAACTGATTTTTAACGGATAAACGAGATTACGACCCATGCCGGCACCACACGCACAAGCGATCAGCACCGCGGCCAGACAGTATTTTACAACTCAGGGCATCCACCTGCCGATGCAGTGGCGACCCCTGGGCGACCTCTACCCACGGGCCTTTACCGAACCCGAGATACGCACCCCGGCCACCGGACCCGGTTCTTTGTTTCAGGCGCCGACTCGGAACAAATACCACACCGGCGCCGCCAACATGATGGCCGGTCACTACGAACAGTATCTCGACGCCGTCAGCGAGGCCATTGCCGGAGCCATCGACAAATGGATGCGACTGGCCTCGGTGGTGGCAATCACAATGGCCGAGTCCCTGGGCATCTGGCGGCCCGGCGGGGTCAGCAGCCCGGCGCTGGCCCCGCTGATCCTGGCCGCGGCCCCCCGGCAGACCCCCGGCGACCGCAAATACTCCCAAGCCATTGCCGCCGCGCTCGGTGACCACTGGCAGATCTGGCACCAGGGCTTAAGCGGCCCGCTCAGCTACCCCGGCTACACCGGTGCCCCCATGCCCAACACCCCGGTGCCGCTGATCACCCTCATGTCCGCCGGTGAAGGCGCCCTGGCGCCGCAAAGCCTGAGCCGCGCCATGCAGCGCTGCCTGAACGATGCGGACGCCCTGCATGCGGTTGCATTGTTCGACGCGCTGGCCCATGGATTTTACACTCACTTTCAGGTTTTTAAAACCAGCACCCTGGTCACCGGCGTGACCGT
>JANQIE010000240.1 GCA_028282295.1 Desulfobacterales bacterium
ATAGTTTTCTTGGCTACGACATAAATACCAACCAATTAATGAAAGCCCTTCATTGATAGCCCCGGGCCAGTAAAAACAGGGGTTTTCGTTCAGGCACTAGTTAAAAGAAATCATTGCTTTTTTTACATAATTTGAAAGCCGGCGCAAGCCGGACTTGACGAAACGGGCCGATAATTCTATGGTTCGATATATGTTAAACATTGAAATTACAAACCTCGATAAAATGGCCCAGGTATTCAAAGCGCTGTCGAACCTCAACCGTTTGCGCATCTTTTACCGCCTGGCCACCTGTTGTGAGCCCGGAACGGTCGGGATTATCGATTCGCTCGACTCGCACCGCTATGTGGGCGAACTGGGTGAAGAGCTGAATATCGGTAAATCGACAGTGTCGCATCACCTGAAGGAACTCAAGCGTGTGGGCCTGATCCGGACCGAGCGCAAGGGGCAGAAAATCGCCTGCTGGGTCGATCTGGAAATGATCAAACAACTGCGCTTTTTTTTCAGCTTATAGATTTCTTTTGTCCAAATTGTTCGAAAGTTGTCGAACAATAAAACTAAAGGAGGTGCCCAGATAAAGACTGGTTTCCCGGCCGCAATATCGGCGATTATGTTGCTTCGGCTCTGATTCAGGCAGTCAAACCGGCTTGACTATAAAAAAGGGGGCAACGCGCTTATTTTAGGAGGTCATGATGAGAAAAGAATATGATTTTGGTAAAATGAAAGGGCGCCGATTTTTTTCAATCGGCGGCCCAGCGCTGGAGCTTGCTGCGCCAGCGTTTGTACGGGCCGCAGTGCATCACATACATGAACTCCACCGAGTAGAGCAGGGCGCCCGAAGAGTAAAAGGTCCACAGCAAAATGATGCAGACCGAACTCAAGGAGCCGTAGAGCACATTGATGCGCGAGACATGCTGGATGTAAAAGCCGAAGAATTCGCGCGCCAGGAGCCACAGGACACCGAAGAGCAGGCCGGCGAGCACGCGGTGGGCCATCTTGATTTTGATTTTTAGAAAAAGGCGCACGGTGATCAGGAAGAAAAGCACCAGGATCAGGATCGAGACCATGTTGATGTGCGGCAGGCTGATGTAGTCCAGCGCGATGGCGTAGATTTTGGTGACGTAGGGCGTTTGGTTGATCCGGGCGACGATGGGCTGGGTGGCGTCGGAGACGATGGTCCAGATGAAGTTGGCCATGAAGAACAACAGGATTGTAAAGATGCTCATGAATGCGTAAACCGCCTGCCCCAGGAGCATCGGTCGGGGTTGCAGGCTGAAGATTTTACGAAACGATTCTTCCAGGGTTTTAAACAAAAGACCGCTGATGATCGGCAGCAGTAAAAGATTGATGGTGGTAAAGGAGCCCAGACCCACCGAGTCGATGACGTGGGTCTGGATCCAGTTGCGGGACACAAACGGGATAAAGTGACCGATGTCTTCCACCAGGATCGCCACCATATTCTGCGGAAACAGACCGGGTAGAAAAACATCCCGAATGACATTGAGCAAATAGAGAAACAGCGCTGAAAAAGGGATGATGGCCAGCAGAAAAATAAAAGCGATCGAAGACGACAGGGTCAGGCAGTCGTCCCGGACAAAATTGCGCAGGGCAATGCCGAATGCTTTCAAAATAAAGCGCCGGTCGCGTTTTATGCTTCGCATGTTCATAGCCAAATACGGTCAGTCTCCAATTTTCAACCCCTGGCGAGGTGTGCGCACCAGCGTATACATCAGTTCCAGCCGGTCGGAGCGCTCGCTTTTGCGACGTTCGATGACCACCTGCCAACCACTGTTGTTCTCGACAAAAGATGCTATTTCGGTCAATTTCACCAACACTGCCGCGGCGCTGGCGCCGCCAAGGGCGATGGTTTCACCCTCCTGAAACGATACCGGATCGTCCTGATGGGTGCCCGGCCCCAGGCCCACCAGGGGCGAGCCTTCACCGATGTCCAGCAGCGCCCGGTTGACTGCGGCCGCCAGGCGCGGGGCGGTTGAAGCAAGTTCTCGATGGACCGATTGGGCCAGTTCGTATGGGGTCATGCATACCTCCTATGCCATATCAACTTATAAATTCTTAAAATTCAAGACTTTTGCGCTGCCCGTCGCCGGCCGCCGAGTTTGGCGGTGAGCCGTCGTATGGTTTCCGCGATTTCCGGAATTTTGAACACGTGACCGGTAACGACCAGCAGGATCAGAAAAAATCCTGAAATTACGGCAGCAACCAGCAGGCTGCCCCAAAACGTGCCGGTGGGGATCAGCGTCACCAGCAGGCGACGGCCTCCTTCGAGCAACATACCGACCGGCATGCTTATTACAATCATTTTGAAAAAAAAGCCATAGACCGCTTTGCTTTGCCGGTTGTGCGACCGCCGGTTCCAGAGGGCGTAGAGCCAGAGCACCTGTAGCGTGGCGACCAATGAAGCGGCCAGGGCCACTCCGGCGGCCCCCATGAGTTTGAGGCCCACCCACCACAGCGGCAGGCTGATGACCACCGCCAGCGTCTGGTAGATCGCCGGCAGCAGGGTGTTCTGCATGGCGTAGTAGCCGCGGGTAACCACGGTTTGGGAGGCAAAGGCAAAGGCCCCCACCAGCCAGAACAGCATGATATGGGCCGTGCGTCCGGCCGCGGCATCGGAAAAAGCGCCGTGCCGGTAGATCACGGCGACGATCTCATGGCGCAGCACCATCAACAGGGCCGCAAACGCAATTACCACGGCAATGTACTTCAGCGCGCCGTTGAGCAGGCGATTTACTTCGGCAAAATTCTTCTCGGCCACAAACCGCGAAATGAACGGATAAATCGCCACGCCGATGGCTTGACCGAACAGTCCGGCCAGGGCGAACATGATGCGGTAGCCCCAATTCAAACCGCCGATGTCACCATCCGGCAAAAAGGAACCGAAAAACCGCTGGAACAGTTCGGTGGAAAACGCCATGCCCAGCCCGAGCATCAACGGCAGGGTTTTCAGGATATACTCGCGTAACGCCGGATGAGACCAATCGAAACAGAGGGTGAGCCGCAGGCCCACCTTGCGGGCAGCCCAAAACTGCAGGGCGAAATTGCTGATAATGGCGCCGCCCAACGCGCCCCAGGAAAATGCGGCCATGCCGCAATAGCGGCTTAAAAGCAGGCCGCCGGCGATGATGCCGATGTTGTAGAAAAGTGGCGCCAATGCCGGGATCAGGAATTTCTCCTTGGCGTACTGCACCGCCATGCACATGCCGCCGGCAAAAAAGAAGAACTGTGCCGGGATCACAATGCGTGTCATTTGGACCACCAGGGCGTGAAATTGCGGATCGGTGCGGCCCGGCGCAATCAGGCGGGTGAGCTGGGGCGCCCAGATCCAGGTGACGGCAATGCCGAGCAGCAGCAGGCTGCCGAACCCGGTCAGGATGATCGAAAAAACCCGCCATCCTTCTTCTTCGTCCCCTTGGACCAAATACCGGGTGAACATCGGGATGAACACGATGGACAAAAATCCGCTGGCCACAACATGGTTCAGGATCTCCGGCAGGATGAAGGCCACGTTGTAGGCATCCACTTCCATGGAATACCCCCCTACGGCGGCAATGACCGCTTCACGGAGCAAGCCGATGATGCGGCTTAAAAAGACCGAGGCGGTCATGACCAGTGCCGCCAGGCCGACTTTTTTCTGCAACGATGCACTCATGGTGATGAATCGCCAGGGCTGGTGCCCATCCGGAAAATAGCAGCGCCAGGAATCAAAAGGCGCTATTTCCGGACGAACACGGGCTAAATGAATTTGGGTGTGGCTGTTGTTCAATTAGGGCAGGCTTATCAAAAAGGGGGGGATAAAGCAATCCGGTACCCGGCGGCAATTGCGGGTGGCCCGTGCCCACCAATTGGATGATCTTCAAATGCGGTTACCCTGATGTCGCATGGCCGTTTCTTGATTTCAGCCCGGATGGGTGTTAATTTTTCCTATCTGCCCACTGGGGTGATCCTGCCAACCAAACCGCACGAGGAGGTAAAAAATGAAAGACTTGAAGCTTAATTATGAAACGCTGATCAAGGTGACCAGTTCCTTGTCCAAATCAAAAGACCCGGATGAACTGATCAAAATGACGGTGACAAGCATCCAGTCGGCCTTGGGTATCAAAGGCTGCGCGCTGTTTTTGATCAACCGCGAAACAATGGAGCTGGAGGTTGCCGCCGCTACGGGGTTGAGCGACGAGTATTTGAACAAGGGCACCGTCAGTGCGTTGAAATCCATCGGGGCTGCCTTGAAAGAAGGGCCGGTGGCGGTCGCCGACGTTGGGGACGACCCGCGCATCCAATACCCGGAAGAAGCCAAAAAAGAGGGGATTGCATCGATCCTGTCCGTACCGATCATGATCGGTGACAATGCCGTCGGGGCCGTTCGGGTCTACACTGCCGAAAAATGGGAGTTTACCCTGGATGATGTCAATTTTGTCCAGGCCCTGGCCCAAATCGCCGGTGTCATGATCGAGATGAGCCGTCTGCACAAGGGCCAGAGTGAATACATCGATGTGCTGGCAACCATGTGCGAGTCGCCGGAGTTATAAGCAAGATGGACACTCGCAAGTGTCCATCCGCAAATAGCATCTTTTGGCCCCTGGCGGCGTTCTCACATTTTTAAAATCCTCGACATAGCCTGCTATGCCTGCGGTTTTAAAAATGCTC
>JANQIE010000284.1 GCA_028282295.1 Desulfobacterales bacterium
CGGTGTCGCTGATTTCGATGCAGATCCGTTGCTCATCAGGCAGGGGATAGGATTTTAACGTCAAGCGGCCTTTGCCTGCCATGGCCTGGGCGGCGTTGAGAATAATGTTCATGAATACGTGGCCCAGTTGCTGGACATCCGCGTTGACCAGTGGCAGATCCGCCTCCAGGTGCTTGACAATCTCAATGTTCTGAAACAGGGTCTGGCTTTCCAATAGAAACAGGGTGCGGTTCAGGGCGCGGTTCAGGTCGCTCGGCCGCATCACCTGCCGTGTCTGACGCGAAAACTCCAGCAGTTCCTTCACCGTTTCCTTGCAGCGTTGGGCGTCTCGCAGGATACGGTTCACGTCGTCACCCGCCCCGTCGGGTAAGGTATACTCTTCCAGGAGCAATTTGGCGAAAAGGGTGATCCCGCCGAGCGGATTGTTAATCTGGTGGGCCACGCCGGCGGCCAGTTTGCCCAGGGCCGCCATTTTTTCCGATTGCAGCAACTGGAGTTGGATCTGCTCCAACTCTTTTTTCATTTGCAGCCGTTCGCGCATGTCGTGGAAAAAACCGATGGTGGCCACTTCACGCTCGCCGTCATAGACGATGGCCGCATAGAGGCTGATGGGAACCGGCCGGCCCTCCTTGCTGAGGATGTCGACATGGTAGCGCTTGAGTTTGCCCTTGCCGCCGTATTCTTCCATGCGCAAAACGCGCATGATGTCGTAGGCGCCGCCGGCAGGGTATATTTCCTGAATATAAAGTTTTTCCAGGGCTTCTTCGATACTGTAGCCGCTGACTTCGGCGGCGGCCTCGTTGAAAATAAAAATCTTGCCGGTTTTATCCGCGGCGATAACTCCGTCCACGGCGCTCATGATCAAGTTGCGCAAAAACTCGTTGGAGCGGTGCAACTCTTCTTCCAGTTGGTTGAGCTGGGGAGGGTTGAAGTCGACCATCAACAAAAATTCGATCTGGTTGTCGAAAAAAACCGGATAGCAGGTCAGGCCTTGAATGGGATCGTTGCGGCGGCGTTTTTTTTTGCCCAGAAACGGCAGCTTGGTTCTCAAAACGGTATTCACCGGGCAGTCGTCGCAATGTGAGCCGTGATCGAAAACTTCGTGACAGGTTTTACCGATGATGTCGCTGCCGTGTTTTTCACGGGCGAACCGGTTGGCCGCCAGAATGCGGTACTGGGGGGAAAGGATGATGATGTCGCGTTCGATGGCATCAATGGCCCGCAACAGAAACTCTTTTTCAATCTCGGTGCGCATAAAACCTCAAGTGGGATGACGTCGGTTCAAGCAGGTTGGTTTTAGGCACAAAAACCTAAAAATTTCAATTAAAAAGGGGGCGGGCCCCAGGGTCGCCACATTTGCAAATCATCGCGTTGGCACGCACGGCCCACCGCACCGGCGATTGCCGCCGGTAGGGTCAGACTATTTCCGGATGGGCACTATCCAGATTTGCGCTCTGCATTACCAACCGAGGCTATTCCGGATCACGGTCCCCTGAAATATGAATTGATCTTCATTTTGAATTTGGCCCCGGCCCGACGACTTTGAAATGTAGGTGATTGCGTTGCCAACCTATTTGGGAATTGTTTTAGCAATTTGAAATATAACAAAAAAAACCAAATGATCCGGAAAAGCGGGCGCCATCCCAAAAAAAGGTTGACACTCTTTCGGGCGCTTGATAGATGAATGAGTATTCATTCATTTTTTATTCGGTTAACATGGGGCGGAAGTTTGCAGACCGGCAGTTGGACAGCAAAGGGAGGTTCACCATCAGCAGAAAAGAAAATACCAACGATAAGTACCATCGCATTTTGGATGCGGCCATCAAGGTGTTTGCCGATCAGGGATTTCATCAGTCGACCATTTCCCAGATTGCCCGCCGGGCCGGGGTGGCGGATGGGACGATCTATCTATATTTCAAAAACAAAGACGACATCCTGCTGCAGTTTTTCAGTTATAAAACCAAACAGGTCTTCACCCGTTTTCGTCAGGAAGTGCAAAAAGCCCAAACCGCGACGGAAAAACTGTGCAACCTGATTCGCCATCACCTGGAAGAATTTCAGCGTGACCCGAACATGGCGATTGTGTTTCGCGCCGAAACCCGTCAGAGCAGCCACTTGGCCCAGGAGGAAATCAGGGAGATGTCGAAGATGTATCTCGATATGACTTCCGAGATCATCGAACAGGGCCAGCAGGAAGGCGAAATGCGCCGTGACCTGTACATGGGCCTGGTGAAACGGTTTATTCTGGGTGCTGTGGACGATGTTATCAATACATGGATTTTGTCGGGCATGAAATACAATTTGGTGACCATGGCCGATCCATTGTTTGACCTTATTCTAAGGGGGATCGGCACCCCGAAAGCCGATAAATGACGCATTTTACATATGTTAACCTCAATGACCAAGGAGACAATGTGTTATGGGACAAGTAATCGCAGATAGAAGAGACGTCGACTTTGTATTGCATGAACAGATGCAGGTTGAAACGTTGAGCAAGCACGACCGATTTGCCGAATTCAACAAGAAAACCGTCGATTTGATCGTAGGCGAAGCCCGTAACCTGGCGGTGAAGGAGATCTACCCGACGATGAAGGAGGGAGATGAAGAAGGTTGCCGTCTGCAAGACGGGCAGGTTACCACGCCGGAATGCTTTAAGCGTCCCTGGGAATTGATTAAGGAAGGCGAATGGGTCGCCATGCCCGAGGATCCCGAATGGGGCGGGCAGGGCATGCCGCGCACGGTGGCGCTGGCGGCCGGTGATTACCTGGTGGGGGCCAATTACGCCTTTATGATGTACGCCGGGCTGACTCACGGCGCCGGCAAATTGATCGAAGAATTCGGCACCCGGGAACAAAAAGAACGGTACTTGCGCAAGATGTACGCCGGAGAATGGACCGGCACCATGCTGCTGACCGAACCGGAGGCCGGTTCCGACGTGGGCGCCCTGCAAACCACGGCGGTTAAAAATGACGACGGCACTTACACCATCACAGGTAACAAAATATTTATTTCCGGCGGCGACCACGACCTGGCGGAAAACATCATCCATCCGGTCCTGGCCCGCATTGAAGGCGCACCGGCCGGCACCAAGGGGATTTCCCTGTTTATCGTCCCTAAAATCTGGGTCAACGCGGACGGCAGCCTGGGCGATCCGAATGACGTGGTCTGCACCGGGATTGAAGAAAAAATGGGAATTCACGGCAACTCCACGTGCAGTCTGGCCCTGGGGAGCAAGGGCAACTGCCGGGGGTACCTGCTGGGTGAGGAAAACAAGGGCATGCGCGCCATGTTCCTGATGATGAACGAGGCGCGACAACTGGTCGGTTTGCAGGGCTTTTCCTGCGCCACCGCGTCTTACATGAACGCGGTCAACTACGCCAGGGAACGTATTCAGGGACGTCACTTGCTGCAAATGCGCGATCCCGAAGCCCCGGCGGTGCCGATTATTCAGCACCCGGATGTGCGCCGGCAGTTGATGACCATGAAGGTGTTTGTGGAAGGGATGCGCAGCCTGATTTACTACGCCGGGCTGTGCCACGACCGCGGCTGCATTGCCGAGGATGAAAAAGAGAAAAGCAAATGGGAAGGGCTGGTTGAACTGCTGACCCCGATCGTCAAGGGCTATGTCACCGACAAGTCGTTCGAGGTCTGCAACCATGGGGTTCAGGTTTTTGGCGGCTACGGCTTCATTCGTGAATACCCGCAGGAACAATTGATGCGTGATTGCCGCATCACGATGATCTACGAAGGCACCAACGGCATCCAGGCCATGGATCTACTCGGTAGAAAACTGGGCATGAATCAGGGCAAGCCGGTCATGGACCTGATGGGTGAAGTCCATCAAACCCTGGCCATGGCCAAAGCCTTCGAAGAGTTGCAGGAGCCGGCCCAAAAATTGGAGAAAGCCGTGAACCGGCTCGGGGAAGTGGCCATGCACATGGGGGCCAGCGCCATGTCGCCCAAGGTTTTGAACGCCTTTGCCTTTGCCCATCCGTTCATGGACGCTTGCGGTGATGTGGTCATGGCCTGGATGCTTTTGTGGCGGGCCGCTATCGCCGCTCAGAAACTGTCCAACGGCGCCAGGAAAAAAGACGTGGCCTACTATCGGGGGCAAGTCAAATCGGCCGAGTATTTCACCAGCGCCTTTTTACCGGTCACCATGGGCAAAATGGACGCGATTATGGATATCTGCGGCGCGGCTGTGGAAATGGATGAAGCCTCCTTCGGTGGCTGATACGGCGTTTGTGGTGGTTCGCAGGCAATCATAAATATGCAAATTTGGGGAACCCCTATTGACCTGAGGTTCCCCAAACTTTTTTTGACACGCTCTTTGGGTTCGCTATAATGAAATTATCATAAAATCCAAAGGAGTCGATGCTTATGCCGAAGCGCAAGATTGCCCAAGGCGGTGCTTTTCTGATCCATGATGTCGATTGCGAAGATGTTTTTACACCCGAGCAGTTCAGCGCCGAACACAAACTTGTTTACAAAGCCGCTATTGAATTTGTCACCAAGGAACTGATCCCCCAGGCTGCACAGATCGAAGCCAAGGACCCGGCATCCGTGCGACGCTGGATGCGCACCTGCGGTGAACTGGGCCTGAACGCCGCCGACCTGCCGGAAGAATTCGGCGGTGAAGGGCTCGACAAGATCAGTGCCTGCCTGATCACCGAAGCCATGGGCAACGCCCCGTCCTTCGATGTGTCCCATTCCTGCCAAACCGGCATCGGCACCCTGCCCATCGCCTATTTCGGCACCGATGCCCAAAAACGCAAGTACCTGCCCAAGCTTGCCAGCGGCGAATGGATCGGCGCCTATTGTCTGACCGAACCCGGGGCCGGCTCGGATGCCTTGAACGCCCAGACCACGGCCACCCTTTCCGAAGACGGACAGTTTTATCTACTCAACGGCGAAAAGATTTATATCACCAATGGCGCCTGGGCCGACGTGTTCACGGTGTTTGCCAAGGTGGACGGCGAGCACTTTACCGGTTTCATTTGTGAAAAAGATTTTGAAGGTCTGACCGTCGGCGCGGAAGAAGACAAGATGGGCATCAAGGGGTCGTCCACGACGTCCGTTGTGTTTAAAAACTGCAAGGTGCCCAGGGAAAATCTACTCTATGAAATCGGCAAGGGGCATCATATTGCCTTTAACGTGCTCAACATCGGCCGTTATAAGTTGGGCGCCGGCACCCTGGGCGGTGCCAAAATCGCCTTGGCCGAAGCCCTCGACTATGCCGCGCAGCGCGAACAATTCGGCCGCAAAATCAATCAATTCGGAATGATCCGGGAGAAGATCGCCCGCATGACCGTGCAGATTTATATGATGGAAACCCTGTGCTACCGTCTGGCCGGGACCATCGACGACAAGCTCGCCGCGCTCTATGAACACGGGGAACCCACCGGCGCCCAACTGGCACGGGTCATCGCCGGGTACAGCATCGAATGCGCCATTGCCAAGGTGTTCAGCAGTGAAGCCCTTGATTTTGTCGTTGACGAAACCGTGCAGATTTTTGGCGGGGCCGGTTACATCGCTGAGTACCCGGCCGAGCGGATGTATCGTGATTCGCGCATCAACCGGATCTTCGAAGGCACTAACGAAATCAACCGGCTGGTGATTACCGGTAATCTGGTGAAAAGCGCCATGGCCGGCAAACTCGATTTGATGGGCGCCCTTGCGGCCGTCCAAAAACAGGTACCAAGCGAAGCAGAAGCAAAACCGGATGCAGATGATCCCCTGGCCCCTCAGGAAGACCAGTTGACGCGCTGCAAACAGGCTTTTCTGCTGGTCACCGGTCGCGTGGCGGACACACTTTTGGCCACCTTGCAAAACGAACAGGAAGTGGTCGGCTTGATGGCCGACATGATAATTCGGATTTATGTTTTGGAAAGCGGTTTACTGCGGGCGCGGAAGCAATTGCAAAAAAAGGGTGCCGCCAAGGCCGAGCTTTTTGTCAACGCGGTAAAGATTTGCTTTGCGGAAGTCTTCCCGGAAACGATCAATCGGGCGCGTGGAATCATCGCCTACACGGATCAAGCGCAAAAACGGCATTCGGCGCAACTCGACCGCTTGGCGCATGTGCCGGTTGAAGACATCATTACCTTAAAACGAACTGTCGCGGAGCGAACCATCAAACGGAAACGGTACCCGTTCTAGTGGGATGGGGCCGTGTAGCTTTTTTTTGAAATAGTTTATAGAAAAAGGCGATGGCAAAAAATGCCATCGCCTTTTTGTCTATCAACGCAACGTGGCACCTCATTTCCGTCATGCCGGCGCAAGCCGGCATCCAGAATATAAAAGATTCCCTCCGCTTTTTGTCTGTCGTGGTTTCGGACGTCACCTATGACAATAAGAACCATTTTTTGTTTCGCGCAGAGGCGTAGCGAGGAGCCGCAGAGGGGGTAAAAAAAAACCCTCGGCATTCTCTGCGTCTTTGCGTGAGATTCTCCGGTACTTTGATGCCAGGGAGATTAAAGGCTCGCGAAAAAAAACAGAAAAGGTATCCTGTCGTTTAGATTCTGGACCCCGGCGTTCGCCGGGGTGACGAATGTTTTTCTTTCGTTTTTTACGACCAACTCCTGGAGCAGCCGTAGACGCGACCAGTGGCTCGCCGGGTAACGTGGCGCCTCATCTCCGTCATGCCGGCGCAAGCCGGCATCCAGAATATAAACGATTCCTTCCGCTTTTTGCCTGTCGTAGTTTCGGACGTTACCTATGACAATAAGAACCATTTTTTGTTTTGCGCAGAGGCGCAGCGAGGGTCCGTAGGGGGGGCAAAATAAAACCCCTCTGCATTCTCTGCGTCTCTGCGTGAGATTTTCCGGTACTTTGATGCCAGGAAGATTAAAGGTTCGCGAAAAAAAACAGAAACAGAAAAGGTGTCCTGTCGTTTAGATTCTGGACCCCGGCGTTCGCCGGGGTGACGAATGTTTTTCTTTCGTTTTTACGACCAACTCCTGGAGCAGCCGTAGACGCGATCAGTGGCTCGCCGGGTAACGTGGCGCCTCATCTCCGTCATGCCGGCGAACGCCGGCATCCAGAATATAAACGATTCCCTCCGCTTTTTGCCAGTCGTGGTTTCGGACGTTACCTATGACAATAAGAACCATTTTTTGTTTCGCGCAGAGGTGCAGCGAGGGTAAAAATAAAACCCCTCTGTGTACTCTGCGCCTTTGCGTGAAACTTTTCGGTACTTTGATGCCAGTGAGGCCAAAGGCTCGCGGAAAATAAACAAAAAAGGTATCTTGTCGTTTAGTTTCCGGACCCCGGCGTTCGCCGGGGTGACGGATGTTTTTCTGTCGTTTTTACGACCAGCTCATAGAGCAGATGTCAGGCTAAGAGGCTGCGGAAAATAAATAAAAGAGAAATTATTCAGATGGTCGTTTTACTTTCATTGGCCCCGTTTGGCCAGTTCTTCCGCCCGTAGGTCTTTTTTCAACACCTTGCCCACGTTGGTTTTGGGCAGCTCATCTCTGAATTCGATCTCGGCGGGCAGTTTGTAGGTTGCCAGTTTGCCTTTGCAGTATTCGATCATCTCTTCCGGGGTCGAGGTCTCGCCGTCCTTCAGGACCACGAACACCTTCACGGCTTCACCGCGTTTGGGATGCGGAACGCCGATGGCTGTGGCCTCCAGAACCTTGGGGTTTTCGAAAAAGACCTCTTCAATATCCCGTGGGTAGACATTGTAGCCGCCGGAAATGATCATGTCCTTTTTGCGGTCGACAATGAAAAAATAGCCGTCTTCGTCCATCGTGGCGATATCACCAGTGTGCAGCCAGCCGTTGATCAGGGTTTTCTCGGTTTCTTCCGGCATGTTGTAGTAGCCCTTCATCACCTGGGGACCCTGGATTACCAATTCGCCGCTTTCGCCCACCGGCATGTCCTTGCCGGTGTCGTTCAGGTCGACGATGCGGCAAACTGTATCCGGGATCGGAACGCCGATGCTGCCCACTTTGCGCTTGCCGCCGGCGAACGGATTGACGTGTGTTACCGGTGTCGATTCCGTCAACCCGTAGCCTTCCACAATCACCGCGCCGGTCTTCTCCTCGAATTCCTTGATGACTTCCAACGGCAACGGGGCCGATCCTGAAAAGCACCCTTTCAGGCAGGTCATATCGACGTTGTCAATATTCGGATGGCCCAACAGGCCGATATACATGGTCGGTACCAGCGGCGCAAAAGTCGGTTTGAATTTGCTGATGGTCTCGATGAGCGGGTCGGGTTGCGGTTTGGGCACCAAAATGTCGGTCCAGCCCATGTAAATCGCGAAATTCATGGCCACCGACAACCCGAAGACATGGAAAAAGGGCAGGGCGCCCAACATTTTTTCCTCGCCCGGATCAAACGATGGGAACCAGGAGCGGATCTGCTGGACCTGTTTGCTTAAATTGCCGTGCGTCAGTATGACCCCCTTGGATACACCGGTGGTACCGCCGGTATACTGGTATTGGGCAATATCGTCAAAGGACAGGTCGGCCTCGGGCGGATTGGGGCCAAACAGTGTCAGTGCGTCTTTCCATTTGTACAGATCGTTGGCCGGTTTAACTGTGGCCGCCAGTTTTTTCTTCTTTGCCACCAGGGGGAACAGCAGGTTTTTGGGAAACGGCAGGTAGTCGCCGATGGAGGTGTAGATAATCTGTTTGATTTTGGTTTTCGGCCGCAGGTCGATCATGCGGTTGCCCAACAAATCCAGGGTGATCAGAATCTTGGCGCCGGAATCGTTGAACTGGTGTTCCAGTTCGCGATCCGAGTACAACGGATTGTTCATCACGGCAATGGCCCCGATTTTCAAAATCGCGTAATACGCCGCTACACAAGGAATCAGATTGGGAAGTAAAATCGCGACGGCATCGCCTTTTTTGATGCCGAATTCGGCCAGACAGGTGGCCGTCGAATCAACCATTGCGCCAAGCTCCCGGTACGTGAGCTTGTACCCTTGAAAGTTCAGGGCTTCCCGATCCGGAAAATTCTTTACGGATCTTGCCAAAAACTCGGGCAGGCAGGTCTCTTCATAACCGACGTTTGCCGGCACACCCTTTTCATAACTTCTCAACCACGGCCTGTCGTCATATCCGATTGTTGTGGTCACTGACACCTCCTTTGTCTGTTGATTACGGTTCAGTGGTAATTCCGGCGGAATTGCCTGCATGACAGCCAAGGTGCCCGCTGGTGTCCACCCGCAAACCGTTCAGGCCCTTTGGCATGAAGATTATCGATTTTAGCGAGTGCCCATCCGGAAATAGCATCTTTTGGTCCCTGGCGGCGTTCTCGCATTTTTAAATTCCTCGACATAGCACGCTATGCCTGTGGTTTTAAAAATGCGAGA
>JANQIE010000003.1 GCA_028282295.1 Desulfobacterales bacterium
TTCGTCATGCCGGACTTGATCCGGCATCCAGAATTGACGCTTGATTCCGGCGCTCGCCGGAATCACAATTTTAAAGGTATTTTATTGCCGGGTTAATAGTGATAGTGTCGGCGCGCTGTTTCGGAGCACATCCGTGCCCAATTAACACCACCCAACAGTTTTGATGCTTAGGGCTCGCGCAAAAATAATTTCACATTGTATCCATCCCGGCTTCAGGTCATCCTGGTCCGATCTTCGGTCTCAAAATCCTCGCCATAGTCTGCTATGGCTGCGGTTTTGGCACCTCAGATCGAATCAACCTGACCTGAAGCCGGGCGCCTGAAATGTGAAATTATTTTTGCGCGGGCCCTTAAAAAAAAATCCGGCCCGTTATTCCGGTTGGCATACAGATTTTTGCTTTTTATCCGATAAATAATGTGATGCCGCCGATGTTGCTGTTTTTGTCTGAAGCCTATAAATGACGCCGTCCATGACCGATCATTTAACAATATTCGTGATTCCGCCGGCGCTGTCGCTTATCGTGGGGTTGACCCTGGCGGCGGTCGCCATTGCCAAAGGCAAACGGACCTATGAAAACATCCTGTTTTCAATCGTCTGTTTGTGGTGGTCGCTATTGGCGCCGCTGTTTATCGCGCATCACTTCATTGCCGATGAAAAGCTGATTATCACCGTGGAGCGGATAACGCATTTTTTTTATGTCCACCTGCCGCCGATTACTTTGTTGTTTTTTCATCATCTACTCAAAATCAAACGTAACTATCTCATCGTTGCCTGTTTTGCCGTCAGTGGTGTTTTTTCTGGTTTCACCCTTACCGATTACTATATTTGCGGATTGAATCGTTATGGGTGGGGCGCCATTGCCAAAGGCGGGCCCGCATTTGAGTGGTTGGGTCTTTATAGCGGGATCGTGCTTTTTTACGCGATCACCTGCATGATTCTGGACTTGCGGCGGGAGACCAACACGATCCGCAAGCGCAAAAAAAAATATATCCTCGCCTCTTTTTGCGCCTCGGGCCTGTTGACCCTGTTGAACCTGCCGGCCATCAACGGCATCGATTTGTATCCGGCCGGTAACTTCAGTTTTATCCCCATGTCGGTGCTGGCCTATGGTGTCTTTAAGTACCGGCTGATGGATATCAAGAGCATCTTGCACCTTACCGCCCTATGGGCGTTGCTGTCTTCGTTGATACTGCTGCCGAATATCTTCCTGTTTGTGCAGCTTCGGCCGGTGCTGCCCACCTTGGATCCATTCAGGCAGTTCATGCTGCTGGCGACCTGGTTCGCGTTGAACTACCTGTACCTTGCCAAGGTGCAGCCGCGCATCAACCGCGTCCTGCGAAAATCCAGGTATAATCTGCGCCGGGTGGAAAGTAAATTCATCGACAATACCGCATTTTTAAAAGGGTTGGATGAACTGCTTGCCGAGCTTGAAAGCGTTGTCCGGCAAACTCTGCTGTTCGACCGCGTCGATGTGTTTACAGCGCACACCTCAACCGGCTGCTTCCAATATCGCGACGGCGTGTTGCTGTCCCTCGATCCGCAGATCGAAGCGTGGATCCTGCAGCACGCGGGGATGCTCATCGATCGCGGGATGGTTGAATCACACCCCGCTTACCCGGCGACCATTCGCAGGAAACTGATCGCGCTGTTCGTCGCCAGAAAGGCGCATTACCTGATGCCGTTTGTGCGCGACCAGAAAATCAGGGCCTTGTTTTTCCTGCCGGAGAAATTGAATTTCAAGCCCCTGACGCCGCAGGAAATAAAATTTATCCAGCGCATCACGGCCGTGGCCGCCATTGCGATCCACAATTCAGGGATGTACCAGGAGATCTCGGAATTAAAAGACGACTTGGAACAAAAAGCCCGGGAATTGACGCGCCGCATCGCCGAACGCGAACAGGCCGAGCAGGCGCTGCGGGCCAGCGAACGCAAATATCGGGATATTCTGGAAAGTATCGGCGACGGTTATTTTGAAGTCGATTTTGACGGCAATTTCACCTTTGCCAATGATTCGCTTTGCCAAACCTACGGCCTGCCGTGGGAGGCGTTCAAGGGGCAGAACTTCCGGAAATTTACCACCGACACCGGGATTGCCGAGCTGATTCCGCACTTTAAGGCCATTTTCAAAACCGGCCAGTCCTGCAAACCCTTCCGGTGGGTCTGGCAGAACCGCGACCAGCAGCCGCTTTATATGGAAACCACCGCCTCGTTGCTGCGCGACGACACCGGTGAGCCGGTCGGCTTTCAGGGACTGCTGCGTGATATTTCCGAGCACATTCGGGCCGAAAAACTGCAACGCTCCAAAGACCAGGCCGAAGCGGCCAGCCAAGCCAAAAGCGATTTTCTGGCCCACATGAGTCATGAAATCCGCACCCCCTTGAACGGCATCATCGGCATGGCCGAATTGGCCCTGGAAACCCCTTTGGATGAGCAGCAGCAGTCGATCTTCAGTACCCTCAACGCCGAGGCCGAGTCGTTGGTATCCGTGATCAACGATATCCTCGACCTCGCCAAAATCGAAGCGGGCAAGGTCGTGCTGGAGAAAATCCCCTTTGACTTGCGCACGTTGATCGAGGACCTGGCGCACGCCATGGCCGCGCGGGCGGACAAACGTGGGCTTGAGTTCATTTCATTTCTTGCGCCCAACGTGCCCACCCGGCTGATTGGCGACCCCGGACGCCTGCGGCAGATTCTGACCAATCTGATCAGCAACGCACTTAAATTTACACCCAAAGGTGAAATCTATGTAAAATGCGAAGTCGACGAAGAGTTCAGCGACCGGATCAGGCTTAAGTTCAGTGTCAAGGATACCGGTATTGGCATCCCCAGGGAAAAACAGGCCGCTATCTTTGACAGCTTTACCCAGGCCGACGGTTCGACAACGCGCGAGTACGGCGGCACCGGTCTGGGAACAACCATTGCCAAGCAATTTGTCGAATTGATGCAAGGTGATATCGGGTGTGAAAGCGAACCTGACCGGGGCAGCACCTTTGTTTTTACCGCCGTATTTGCCAAACAGGCCCGTAAACATACCGGCGCACCCGCACCGGACGACGATTTGCGGAACCTGGCCGTGCTGGCGGTGGACGACAACGCAAACAACCGCTTTATCCTGGACCAGTACCTGAAATCGTTTGGCTGCAAGCCCCTTCTGGCGGACGGCGCCAAAACGGCCATGCGAATGTTACTGGCCGGCGACAATGCACAGCCGAAACCGGACATGATTCTCACCGATTTTCAAATGCCGCAGGTGAGTGGTTTCGAATTGGCGACCAGGCTGAAAAAACACCCGCAATTAAAAGACCTGCCGATTATCGTCCTGACATCCAGCAGCGTCTGGGGGCATGGTCAACAGTGCCTGAAAATCGGCATCGCCGGTTATCTGACCAAACCGATTCGCCGTGAAGAATTGCGGCGGGCCATTTTGTCGGTCCTGGGACGCGTGCGCGAAGATCCCGGCGCGGCCGAACCGGTGCTGGTCACCCGACATAACCTGGAAGAATCCTTTCGCAAGGAAATCAGCATCCTGCTGGCCGAAGACTATCCCACCAACCAGAAGGTGGCGTTGCGTCATCTCACCCAGGCCGGCTACCAGGTCGATCTGGCCGAAGACGGCCGGCAGGCCGTGGATGCCTTTCGGCGCAAACACTACGACCTGATCCTGATGGATATCCAGATGCCGATCATGGACGGCTATGAAGCCACGCGTGCAATCCGCCGCATCGAGGCCGAGGTCGCCGGCATGGGCGGCGACGGCGAACTGGCCGGAGTGCCGATCATCGCCATGACCGCGCATGCCGTGAAAAGTTATCAGGAAAAAGGGCTCAACGCCGGCATGAATGACTATGTGGCCAAACCGGTGAAGCGAAAAAGACTGTTGGAAGTTGTCGCCAAATGGCTCCCCGCCGGCCAAGAGCGAGGGCAACCGCAACAGGCGTCCGGCGCGCAAGCGAACCATTGGCGACCGGCAGCCCCTTTGGACGTATCCCGCGCGCTGTATGAATTTGATGGCGATCAGGCTTTTTTAACCGAAGTACTGGCCGATTTTCTCACCAGAGCCCAGGCGCAAATGACGGCCATCCAGACGGCCCGCGATGCCGGGGATACCGAGCGGATCAGCCGCGAAGCCCATGCCATCAAAGGGGGCGCGGCCAATTTGACTGCCCACCGCCTGGCTCAAGTCGCGTATGAATTGGAGCAGGCCGGACGTTCCGGCGAATTGGAGAAGTCATACAGTTTGATTGACCGCTTGCAAAGTGAATTCGGCCGGCTCGAAGATTTTTCAAAACAATGGCCTTCAAACCCGGCCTGAATTAAGGGCTCGCGCAAAAATAATTTCCCATTTTATTGCCGGGTTAATATTCAACCAGTTCATCGCAGAGGGCCATGTTTTTGGTGTATACCAATGTCCGTGCCAGTGCGCTTATCCCGCTGGCTTTACGGCAATAGGTATAACCAGCGTTTTCAACACTGACTCTGATGCAGGATGATCCAAAAAAACCGATGGCAAGAAAGGTAATTAGCGCAACAATAAAACACTGATTAACCAATCGGTTGTATTTTTTCTCTATAACCGGAAAGAAGGAATTAACCATAATAAAAAAATGCGTTATAGGCATAAATATGCCAACCACATAAAATCCGTCCCGACTGCCAACACGAATGATATCGGCCTGACTGTGAATCCCCGTTATTATCGCTTTAATTTCATTGTAGCCTACCCAGAGTAACCACAAGGAAAAAAAATCAATAAAGAGAAAAAAAATATGCCCCAATCTTTTATTTTTTTGTGTTGGCTCGATCCGATCAGGAATTAATTTCCAAATGACAGGTATCAAGACGAGTGCGCATATTGTTCCTACTAGTATTGCCATATCACCACCTAAAAAGGCCCACTATAGCCGCCTTGACTTCTGATAAATTCGCGCATTCCCCGGTAAAAGCCTGTCTCGATATCATAAATTTTATTTTTCGTAGCGCGTTCAATTTGCGCGCTCATTTTTTCTAAGTCTGCTGAGAGCTTTTCAGTTAAATGGTAATTCTTATCTAATGCATTTAACCCGAGGCCAACACCAACGCCAACCAATATTGTGACGACAATCGGCACAGCGACAATAGTTACAACCCCCCCGGCCATAATTCCTGCAAACGCCCCCATCAAGGATGATACACCGATTTTAATTAAATCAGAAGCAAGATTGCCGGCCAATTCATAGATACTTGCGTGATCTTTCAGAAATGCTTCAAGTATGGTTAGCGGCACAGTGATGCAGACAGTCAGAACACCACCTTTTGTAACCATATTTTTGATGCCCAACGCACCAATCGCCATTGTAATGATTTTGCGGTTATTGGCTGAATAGATGGTGCCCGGAAACCTGGCTCTTAAGCCCGGATAACCGGAAAAGGCGACGTATTGGCGGCCTTTGATCACTTTGGGGATGGCCCTGCCGGTGATGCCTAAGTCTTTACACACCAGAGATAATGTAACGGTGTCCATAATAGGTGAGATATACGGTGCCACGTTTCGCCTGGCAAAGGAGGCGGTATCCAGGGCGTCCAGGTCCTGGGTTGACAGGTGAACCGTCCGGCCATGGCCGTGGCAGGCGTTAGTAGAATATTCTGGAGCCGGTTTTATAGTTTTGGTAAGCTGGGATCGGTGGCACCGCACAGAAACGTGGCAGGGCATCAGCGCGGCCCTTTTATTGGGCGGCGCCGAAAGGCGATATTCCTTGGGCACCCTGGAAAAGTCGAAGCAACGACAACTGCGAGAAGTTCTTTCCCTTCTGTGTCTCCATGCGGCCAACAGATCATCGGCATCGGTAATAAATATGTTGCGTTGATTATTTTTCAGCTTTAATTTTAAATCTTTTTCAATACTCATCCGAATTACTCCCTATAATCAATTGTGAAGTTATTACAAGATTGTGGCTATACACCACAGTGGCTTTTCCAACGAAAAGCTAACCAGCGGCGGATAGATAGGCACACCCTGCCAAAAAGTTCAAAATAGTGTAAACAGCTAAAAACAGGGGTTTTCGTTCAGACACTATTTAGAATTTTTAATGAGCAGGTATACATCTTATATGAGGGGCATCCCAATTGGGCCGAACAGGATATTTCGCTGATATTACTCCTTTTTTAACAGTTTCGGTAACAACATTTGGACCTATATAATGATAGGTTTTTTCACCAAAATACCTTCCTATAATACCTCCTCCTGTTCCGGCTATAAGGCCGACGGCTAATAGTCCCCACCCCCCGGTAACTATGCCGAAAACAAGACAAACACCTACGGTAGCGCTGGTGGCGAGCGACCCACCAATAATACCTCCGGCCTCACGGGAAATGACTACTTCTAACTGACTTTCTTTAGCAGTTAAAATTGTATGGGTTGACAAGGCCACACCAACCACTACACCAACACGCCCTCCATTTTTTAAGTATTTACCCACTTTAAGTGATGCAGAAGATATTTTAGTATTCGGACGTGTCGCACTTTTGAGCAGATATTGATCTGCTTGGGCCACGGTATTATATCCTTTTTTCTGCGCATAATTAACCATATTAGGGTAAGTCCTGCCTCCAATTCCATATTTTAACGAATCTCTCGTTTCATAGATTATAAAGGATGGCAGACCCTGCCGGGCCATTCCCTTCAAACGTAAACGCCGGGCTATCTTGGTTCGTTCATCCACTACCCATTTCGCAAGGTCGTTATCAGAATATATGCCTTGCTCCATTCGGATTTTAAGACGATTAGCCAATTGCTTGTCAAAATGTATATACTCTCTACGAATCTGTGGAATTGAAATACCCAGATTCCACATTCTGTACCCAGTGCCAAGAAAGTTTATGTTATTGTTCTGCAATGACTATAGAAACAGAGCGGCATCCTTTTCATTTTCTGCAGGCAACAGCAGGGTATTATTCTGATCTATTCCTTTTAATGATTACCACTATTCGTCAGCCATGCTTATCTTAAGGTTAGTCAAAATCTATAACCGCAAGGAGATAATGGCATGGCTAAAAATAAAATTCAGTTTC
>JANQIE010000133.1 GCA_028282295.1 Desulfobacterales bacterium
TCCGGAAATAGTAGCTTTTGGTTCCTGGCAAGGCCCGAGCATTTTTAAAACCGCAGGCATAGCGCGCTATGTCGAGGATTTTAAAAATGCGAGAACGCCGCAAGGGGCCAAAAGATGCTATTTCCGGATGGGCACGAATTCATAATTCTCAAGGCATGGGGTCAACCGGCCCCACCGGGTAAATTTTGCCGTGATCAATACCGGGAAGACCATACCGGCAGGGCAATTATTGCCCTGTTTGAGCGGCATGACACGTGTCGGCGCCTATCCCACGCCCATCAATTCAATGGCACCCATATTGCATAAAAATCGTTACAAAAAAATTAATACCGCCCCCGGGCATCAGCCTACAACGGAAAGAGAAAACCGCATGAGGCAATTGTTAAAGAAAATCAGCCACAATACATTCATCGTCACCAACCTTTTCTTTGGCGTGGCCCGCCGTATCGATTACAAAACCCTGAGCCGTTACATCATCGGCATCAACCAGATGGATGATTTGGACAGTATTTTGCGCCAAGCGTCACACTGCCTGAAAGATATTCTGGACTACCGCCTGTTCGCTTTTGCCGTTCAGGACGGCGACGACCTGAACATCTGGATCGACCCCAAAATCTATCGCGACTCCCTACACAAAATCATCCACAAGGATTTTAACACCAGCAACGAATTCATAACCCATTTTATCGATAACGACGCCACCGGCAATACGCAAACCATAAGCTTCGCCGAAGAAGACATTGTCTCCCACGTACTTCTCAACGACACTTGCTACGCGCGCCTTTACATTCTGCCCAAACGAAAAATGCTGACCTACCACGCCGATATTATCAACATCATCGTCAAATCCCTGGGCATCGCCTTGAAAAACTACATGAACATCAAGCGGCTGCAAAACGACGTGGCCTTCGATCCCTTGACCAATTGCTACAACCGCCGGGAATTTAACCGGCTGATCGAACACAACATTGCCGATGCCGTGCGCTACAAACGCGAATTGGCGTTGATCATGCTCGATATCGATTATTTCAAAAAAGTCAACGACACCTACGGTCACCAGGCCGGCGACCGGGTGCTCAAAGCCGCTGCCGATATCATTCTGTCCGGTATCCGCAAAGGGGATTACTTGATTCGCTACGGTGGTGAAGAGTTTGTCGTGGTGCTGCCCAACACCCGCAAGGCCAACGCCATTGAACTGGCCGAACGCTTGCGCAAACGGATCGCCGAATCGCCCATCGCGATCACGGATCAAAAAAAGGTTGACGTTACCGCCAGCTTCGGGATTGCCGCGTTTCGCCCCGGCTTCGATAAAAACCGTCTTGTCAAGGAAGCCGATGAAATGTTGTACAAGGCCAAGGCCGGCGGCCGTAACATGGTAATGCCGAAACTCAAATTGAGCCGGTTAAAACAAATCCACTTTCCGGGCCACAGCGACATAAGCCCCATGGAAAAGCCGGCCTACGCCGGCACCTGATCGTTCTTCGGCGCGCCGGAGCCCGGCCAATGCCTCCTCTCAAACCATCGGGCTCCCGGCGCATGCCGTTCCCCCCTTCTCTCCAGACATCCAATCAACAGATCACTGCCGAAACGTCGTTTCCACAAGTGCTATCAAGGACGCGCCCGTCGGCGTCCCAGCCCCTTTGGTGATAGTAGTCTGCGCGCATTACTGCCAGTTCGTCAGGGGTGATGCGACAGCCGTTCGGCAAGGCATGCTTGTAAAAGTGCGCCGGCAGGTCGTCGTCCCCCGGTTGCAGCCCTTCCCGCAAATTGAACAATCTGACCAAAGAGCATATCCGGCCGGCGGCGGTTTGCAACGCGCTGCGATCCTGCTCGCACCCCGTAACAAAATGATAGATCGCCGCCATTTTGTCCCATGGATATAAATCCTTGAAAAAACGGCATAAAATAAATGCATCCATCAAAACCAGACGATCTTCAAGATCGATAAACAGAGCGGTCTTGCCCGCCACCCCTTGGGGATCGATGACCCCTTTTAGTTCCGGGTTATGAAAATTGGCGCGTAGATGACAGGCCCCACGACTGCTCACCGCAAACGCAAGACCGCTCCCTTTAAGCTGCCGGGGATCATATCCGGGCGGCTCCATGCCCTTGACGTGCACGGCCAAATCCTCAAGGTCCCACGCCCGCGCGGCCTGACGTATCCCCTCGGCCAAAACATCGCCGATCCCTTCGCGGCGCGCGATACAATTCAACAGCCGGACGATCCCGCCGGTATCACCGTAATCGATATCAAATGCCACCCGCCCGCGTCGCACCGCCTCAATGGTAAAACCGCACAAGTTGCCGGCTGAGATCGTATCCATCCCCAACCGGTCACACAGATCGTTCAAAAAAAGGATTTCCTCGATGGAATCGACCAGACACAGACCGCCAAACGCAAAGATCGTTTCATACTCCGGCCCTTCAACCCTAAGCCCCGCATACCGGCCACGCGTGACCGTGGCAAGACGCCCACAGGCGACAAAACATTTGGCGCAGGCGTTCGGCGTCACGTCACACCGGGCATGCAGCGCGTTTGCGCCGATGCGGTGCCAATCCTCACGGCGACCCGCCTGCCAATAGCGCGTCGGGAAAGCGCCGGCATCGTTGGTCACTTTGACCTGGCGCGGGGTTCCAAAGCGTTTGAGATCCTGAATGCCGGCGTGGGTCCGGGCCTGTAAAGCCAACGCCTTGGCGGCCCGGGCGGCGGCTTGCCGGTCGAAAACACTGCGTTGGAGATTGCCGTGAAAGAAGATTGCCTTTAACCGCTTGCCCCCCATGACCGCCCCGGCGCCGGTACGTCCGGCCGAACGCCAATAGTCGTTGGCAATCAGGGCAAAGCGCACGCCGGCCTCGCCGGCCGGACCGATAACCACCGCGCCGCGTCTGCGGGCCAACCGGCTGCGTTTGCCCAGATACGAATGAACCGCGTCTTCGGCAGCCATCGCATCCAAGCCCCAGAACCGGTCCGCCGCATGAAACGTAGCGCCGTCCGGATGTACTTCCAGCAAGACGTTTTCAGGACTGCGACCGCGAATCACAACCGCATCAAATCCTGTTGCGACCATGGCCAACGGAACCTTGCCGCCGGCGTAGGACTCAGCAAAAAAACCGGTCTGCGGTGACTTGGTGAACACCCCGTAGCGGCTCGAGCCCCATACCGGAGTACCGCAAAAAGGGCCGGTGGCAAAAATCAGATGATTGTTGGGAGACAGTGGGTCAATGCCAGCGGGATTGCAGCGATAAAGGAGATAGGCCCCCAGCCCCTTGCCCCCCAGATAGCGCCGGTAAATCACATCGGAAAGCGTCTTGATCTGAAATCGCGAACAGCTCAAATCGACTGTCAAAATACGACCGAAAAATCCGTGCATGCCCAATTTTCCCGCAAGTAGGTAAGTTCTGCGCCTGCGCACGCCAGAACGCGCGCGCAACTTTGCAAACAAGCCTCAACTTATGGCATACTGTCGGATGCAAGTAAAGCCGCGGCCACACATTCACAGGACCCTTATCTTCCCTAAATCCGGGGAGCGGCCGACTCATCATCGGTCATACGGGCAACGGCCTTGCCGTATTCGGCGCCGGCGGTAATCATCGCTTCGCTAAAACCATGCATGAAACTCCGGAACAATTTCAAACCGGAAGTAGATTCAGTAAATTCGATGTAACGCTTCACTTCGCCCAGACTCAGATCCTGATACGTATAAAAACAGAGATGACAGGCCGACCGCCCATCGTCAGCGAATCATTCAGGCGGGCAAATGACTGAATTTGATCACCGTTTTATCACGGGCAATCAAAATTCCCGGGGCATTTAAAGGGCGTGGATCGCGGCCGCTACGCTGCCAGGCTGAAACCCAATGATCTACAATCTCGTTAACCGCCGTATTATAAAGGTAGTCGGTAACCCGCGGATGACTGTTGCCGCGATAAGGCTTGCGATAGTCGCGCACCAGACGTTTGACGCTCACATCAATATCGTCGACATCCTGATGCCCGTCGTACCGTGCATATTGAGGAATCAAATCACCGGCAAGCCGATGATTGTCGGGGGAGATCGTTTCGGCGATAAAGCAGGCCAACACGCCGAAGCTGTGCGCCGTGTTGTAGGAATTGATTTTTTTGGCGCGCAACGCCTTGACCAGATTCAGATAAACCGTTTTCGCATCGCGCGGCTTAACCGATTTACGCGCCCGACGGTTGCGGTCGGCAAAATGGGCGCCGGAATGCACCGCGGCAAAATTTTTAGTCAAATAGCTTTTCAACGGCTCGGGACTGAAATAGACCGCGTCACGCAACAATTGACAGCGGGTTTCCTTTTTAAAGGCCAGGGAGGGATTTGGGGCCAAAAATAGAAATGCAAACAGGTAAACAAAAAACTGAAGTCCAAAAACTCGTAACATCGGCGGCTCCGCATAAACAGGATTCAAGCGCTCACAACACGCATACAGATCAACATTATACCCGGTTCAACGAAAAAAGCAAAGCCGCCGTCGAATCAACCCATGTCTTTCCGGCAACAGGCATCAGCCCGCCGCAAAAGTATTGATCATGGCGTGGAAGGTCAAAATAACCGTAAAAATCATAATAATGGCGATTTTGTGCAGCGGGTCGGTACGAATGCCCTTGAGACTGGCGATCTTGCCCAAAATAGACAACAGGCCACTGCAAATCAGGGCCAAAATGACGCCATACAACACTTGGGCCGGGTACTCGGGTACACTGACAACAAATCCAACGCTGAGCGATATGACAAACGCCAATACAGCAAACACACCAATTTTCTTCGGATACATGTAATCAACCCCCTTTTTGAATACGCGAATTTCCGAAACCGTTACCACCCGGTTTCAGCAGAGCCTCAAAAACAAATCCAAACTGAAACGAGCACCCGTGAATACCTTGATCATTTTTAAGGTATCGAACCGTAAGGCACCAACTGCATTGGAAGTTTCTTCAACGACCGCCGTACCGGGTGTGACCAATAAATCCGTACCTGAAAAATAGCTTGTGTCCATCCGGAAATAGCATCTTTTGGCCGCTGGCGGCGTTCTCGCTTTTTTTAAATCCTTGGAATAGCCCGCTATGCCTGCGGTTTAAAAAAAGCTCGGGCCTTGCCAGGAACCACAATCTACTATTTCCAGATGGACACTAGCTTATGAATTAACGTGAAAACTGCCCAGAACATCCCTTCCGCACCGGGAAGAGGTAAAGCGAGGAAAAATCAGAAAGAGATATATTTGCCTGTATTTAGCCCCCCTTAATCGTTCTGGCAAGTAAAAATTTTCGATTTTATCAATTTTTTAAGATCATTCCCTGTGGCTTAGGGCTCGCGCTTTGCATCCGGTACCCGGGGGGCGACTACCCGAATGCGCCCAGTTCTTCCTTCAACATCCCGCGCAGCAGCGGCACCTTGTACTCGTTTTGGGCCAGCGGTTCGGCGTTTTCGACGGCAGCGTTGGCCGCCCGGGCGATGACTGCAGGTGTCAGGGCCTGACCGGTGAGGACGGTTTCCACCGCCGGCGCTCGCCAGGGGATCGGGGCCACACCGCTGAGAACCACCCTGGCACGGCGAACAACATCCGAATCGTCAAACTGCAACGCCAGGGCCGCGCCGCTCAGGGCAAAGTCCCATGAACGCCGGGCGCGGACTTTGCGGTAGCGGCTCTTCAGGTTGGCCGGTGGCGGCGGTAGAATTATTTCAGTGACAATCTCTTCCGCCGCCAGAATGGTCTCGGTTTGTACATCGTCTTCGGGCAGAACGAAGAATTTCTCCACGGGAACGGTTTTTTGCCGCCGCTTCCCGGCGATCCTGACTTTGGCGCCCAGGGCAATCAGGGCCGGGGCCGTGTCGGAAGGATGTACGATGTAGCAGATATCACCGCTGCCGAACAGGCAGTGAAACTGACTCTGCCCGTCGGCGGCGTAGCACATGTCGCCGCCTTTGCGCAGGCAGTGAAACTCGCCGCGATAATACCAGCAACGCGGTTTCTGACAGAGATTGCCGCCGATGGTGCCCTGGTTGCGCAACTGCGGGCTGGCGACTTCGCCGGCGGCCTGGGCCAGGGCGGTGTAGTGTTTTTGAATCAGTAAATTTTCAGCGACATCGGCAATCGTGGTCAAGGCGCCGATGCGCAGACCACCGTCGGCGGTTTGGCGAATGCCGCGCAGGCTGTCCAGACGGCCGAGGCTCACCAGAATATCGACGCTGAAAATTTCGTCCCGCAAGCAGCCGAGCAAATCGGTGCCGCCGGCATGCACACGGGCATTGGCGGCCGACAGGGCCTTGACCGCTTCCTTGATCGATGTGGGCCGGGTATACGCAAAATCGGGCAGCATAAGGGTTACTCCTTCTTGCGGTGTTGGGCCAACAAACGGCTCAACTGAACCGGGTTGATCGGGGTGGTGGTCACCCGGATGCCGGTGGCATGAAAGACCGCGTTGGCAATGGCGGCAGCGGTGGGAATGGTCACCGGCTCCCCCAGCCCCTTGGCGCCGACTATGTTGGCCTGATCGTCGGGCATCTCGATAGGCAGCGAGGTCATGTCGACCGGCACGTCCAGAGCCGTGGGCAGCTTGTAGTCATGCCAGTTGCGGTTGACGAGCTTACCGGTCTGCCCATGATCCAGGTAGCGTTTTTCGGTGGTGCCGAAGCCGATGCCCATGGTAATGCCGCCATACACCTGGTTGTCGTAGGTCAACCGGCTCATCACCCGGCCGCTGTCGTTGGCCCCGAGAAAGCGCACGATCTTCAATTCGCCGGTATGCCGGTTGACGGCCACCTCGCAAAACTGGGCGGCAAACGGCACCACCACCTTCCCTTCGGGGCGCGGGCCCTTCTGGCCGACACCGACAATCACCCCTTGCCGTTTCAATTCCTTCAATTCGGCGATGCCGACGGCCTTGTCACTTGCGCCGGTCGAGTGGATACGCCCATCACGGATGGTCAGCCGTTTTGCTTTTTCTTCCAGTTGCACCGCCGCCATGGCCAATAGCTGCCGTTTAACCGCGACAGCCGCGGCGCGTGCCGCCGGGGCGTCGGTGGGCACGGTTTTACTGCCGCCGCTGGGGCCGGAAAATTGAGTTGAACCGGTATCGGCATGCTCGATCTGGATCATGTCGGATTTGATACCCAGCTCTTCAGCCACCACCATGGCCATCACGGTTTTGGTGCCGGTGCCGATATCGGCGGCGCCCATGTTCAGGTTGACGCTGCCGTCGGCAAACACCCGCAACACCACGGTGGCCGGTCCAAAGCCGGCCCCCAGAAACCAACTGGCCCCGGCCATGCCGACGCCGCGCAGCCAGACCTCATCCGCCTTGCCACGAGCCGGTTTTAACCGGGCCTGTTGCCAATCAAACGCCTTGGCCCCTTCTTGCAGACAGGCCGCAAAACCGGTGGTGGTGTACGGGGGTTGACCATCGCGCGCCTGGCTGAAGGCCGGAATGTTTTTAAGACGCAACTGCACCGGGTCCATCTTGATGGCATGGGCCAGGGCATCCATCATCTGCTCCAGGGCCCAGGACCCCTGGGGATGCCCCGGCGCCCGGAAGGGCCGGGCCGGGCCGGCGTGGATGTAAACATCCGTGGTTTCGCAACGGACATTGGGACAGGTGTACAAATCCCGGACCTGCCAGTCGAGCAGGGAGGTCCCGCCGGCCGGATAGGCCCCGCCGCTGCCGGTGCCGGTAAAATCCAGGGCGGTCAACCGGCCGTCTTTTTTGACACCGGCTTTCAGGGCCATGTGGTTCGGCGGCCGGTTGCCCACCGCCAGGTAGGTTTCCTCCCGGCTGAGCACCAGTTTCACCGGCCGGCCGATTTGGCGGGCCAGAATGGCGGCGATCACGGTGTATTTGCCGGCCACCAGTTTGCTGCCGAAGCCGCCGCCCATGTACCGGCCGATGATGCGAACTTTGGACAGGGGCAACCCGAGGGCCTTGGCCACACCGCTTTGCACGGCGAACACGCCCTGGGTCGACTCCCAGATGGTGAGCCTGTCGCCGTCCCATTCGGCCACACACCCATGCAGTTCCATGGGCGTGTGCAACTCGCAGGCGGTGTGGTAGGTCTCCGTCAGGACCACATCGGCCTCGCCAAATCCCTTGGCGACATCGCCGCGCTGGTAGACCTGCGGCGGTCCCACCCGGTTGGAGTCGCCGTGAATCACGGGCGCATCCGGCGCCAGGGCCTGCTGTTCGTCTGTGACAAAGGGCAACACGTCATAATCAACCTGGATCCCGGCCAAAGCGTCCCGGGCCAGATACGGCGTTTCCGCCGCCACGGCGGCCACGACTTCCCCTTCATGACGACAGTGGGGATCGAACAAAAGACTTTTGACGGTCGGCCCGCCAAAAGTGCGGTATTCCCATTCCGGGTTCACTTTGAGCGAATCACCGCTGATGGCGGCATGCACGCCGGGTAGCCGGGTTGCGGCGGTCAGATCGACCCGGCGCACTTTGGCATGCGGATGCGGACAGCGCAAAATCGCGCCGTACAACATTTTGGGTAAAATGACATCCGACGGATAGACCGCGGTGCCGCTGACCCGTTCATAGGCGTCGACTCGTGGCCGGGCCTTGCCGATGACGCGGGTTTGACGCCAGGGCGCCGGTTTCTCGCCCGGCTGCGGTGTTTCCGGTACCGGCAACCCGTCAACAAAATAAATATTTTCCCTGGGCGGTTTCATTGGTCACCTCGCTTGTCGGCGGCGGCCCGCACAGCCTTGAAGATTTGCGGATAGGCGCCGCACCGGCAAAGGTTGCCGGACACCGCCAGGGGGATCGCCTCATCGGCCGGCCGGGGGTTCTTGCGCAGCAGCCCCTCGGCGGCCATGATCTGACCACAGGTGCAGTAGCCGCACTGAAAGGCATCGTGTTGAATAAAGGCGTCCTGCACCGGCCCGATCTGCTCGCCCTGCATCAGACCTTCAAGGGTTGTAATCTTTTTGTTTTCGGCTTCCACCGCCAACAGCATGCAAGCGTATATGGGCCGGTCGTCCACCAGCACCGTGCAAGCCCCGCACTCGCCCCGCTCACAACCGACTTTGGTGGCGGTCAGCCCCAAACGCTCTCGAATAACGTAGAGCAGAGACCAGCGCGGCGCCACCAGCAACCGGTGCCGGCGCGTGTTGATCCAAAGAGTGATTTTGGCCATTTCACCGGGCCGCATCACCTGCGCCGCTTCGGCCCGGCCGGCCGGTGGGCCGCCGACCACCGTTGCGGCCACCGCCCCTACACCGACCCGGGTCATGAATTGCCGCCGGGTCACCCCCTTGCGGTCGTTCGTTTCATGTTCGTCCGCCATGGTGCCCTCCTTGTTTTTTTTGATTGTGTCAGCGTTGTTTGAATCGCTCCGGCTCAAGCTTGGTTACGCGGGGGCGGGTACTGCCGGTGCCGAGCCACCCCTTCAAACCTTCGGCGCGCATACTGGATGAAAAAATTCCTGGTCGGCGGATAAAGCAACAACAATCCGAATATGTCGGTGAGAAAGCCGGGTGTGAGCAGGACCGCACCGGCGGTGAAAATGAGCACGGCGCCGATCAATTCCTCGGTGGGCGCAATCCCCTGCTGGACGGTGTCTCGAATCCGCAGCATGGTTTTCAGTCCCTGCACACGGGCCAGGGCGGCGCCGGCAAAACCGGTGATAATCACCAGTCCCAGGGTAGTCCACACCCCCAGGGCCGAACCGAGCTTAATCAACAGAAACAGTTCCAGGGCCGGAATCAGTGTGAAGGCCAGAAATAGCTTAAATAGCATAACGCCTGCTTTCATGCGGCCAATGGCCGCGCATTTAATATAGTGTCCATCCGGAAATAGTAGATTCTGGTTCCCGGCAAGGTCCGAGCATTTTTAGAACCGCAGGCATAGCGGGCTACTGACGAGGATGCTAAAAATGCGGGAACGCGGTCGGGAGCCAAAAGATGCTATTTCCGGATGGACACTAATCTAACCGCCCGGATCGCAGCAGCAGGGACAGCACACCCCGCGCAAGGTTGCACACACGCAATCAATGCTTATTAATTGGATTAAAACCGAAAACGCATTGCCGGCAGGCACCCAAATTGCCGCCGAGCAGCTTGAGACGAATCATGTTAATTAAAAAAAAATGTCGCATTTGCAATACAACGTTTATGGTGTCGCCCCAAAAATCGAGCCGCGCCTATTGTGACGCCGAAGCCTGCCGGGAAATCCGCAAACAACAATATCAGGCCAAACAAAAACGCCTCTACCGTCTGAAAAAAGGCCGCCGGCGAACCGCCAAACCCCGTCCGGCAACCGAAGGTCAGCGCAGTTGCCGCCGTTGCGGCCGGTCCTGTTACCCGAATTACTTCTTTTGCAATACCTGTCATCCCTATGTTTCGGATTACGATTGGAATAGCGGGCAAAATAGCTGCAAATCGTGCTAATGGCCGGCCGTAACAATTACATTCAGGGAACCAGCACCGGCACAGCCTCAGCCTTGGCTTTAATCACCTTCAGCACCTTGCCGGCCAGCAGCCCATGGACCGGTTTTACAAAAAACCACCATATTCTTTCGAAAATGCCGGGATCTTCAACAACCAGATCAAAGCACAGGGTTGTCATATTCCCACATCTGCTGAGCGAATAGCCGGTGCGGCAGTTGAAAAAAAAAGACCGCAATATAAACCGGTAGTACAGCGGTTTTTCCATTTCAGTTAACCGGAACGGCCCCATTGAATCGCCGACTTGCAAAACCAGTGACTCGGCGGGCCTTTCAAACCGCACCGCTTCAACCGCCGACCGCCAGCCGTCCACCAAAAGCACCCTGATAAAAAAGAATGGCCTGGTCTCCAGGATTTTATAAACCGGAAACTTGTTCGGCATGGTCACGATGAGATCGAACACCCTGTCAGGCAACGCATTAATGACGATCTGCTTGTGGTCTTCAATCATCGCCGCCTCCCTATAGGTGCCAAACGTTTTTCATGCATCGTTGGGGCAAATCGGATTTGGGCAACCCGGAAGCCCCCCTTTAGGAAATATCCATGACCTCGACCTCAACCGTCCGCACGCGGTCGTCGCGCAGGACATCCAGCAACACTTTTTCGCCGATGGCAAAGCGTTGCAACACCCTGGCAAAATCGACAATGTTCTTGATCGGTGTGCCGTCGGCGGCCACGATGGTGTCGCCGAGCAAACGGTTTTGATAGTCAATCCCTTTCAAGCCGGCCTGCTCGGCTGCGCCGCCTTCAACCACCCGTTCGATCACGACCCCGACCAATCCCAGGCTGGCTGTCTTGGCCTCGTCCAGGACCACAATGCCGATCCCCGACCGAGGCACCTTACCCCGTGAAATCAGTTGGGGCACCACCTGGTTGACCACGTCCACCGGCACGGCAAACCCGATCCCCGCCGATGACCCGGATTCTGAGATAATGGCGGTGTTGACGCCGATCAGCCGGCCGGCCGAATCGATGAGCGGCCCGCCCGAATTGCCGGGATTGATGGCGGCGTCGGTTTGAATGGCTCCGGTCACCTCGCGTCCCCCGGCCGTGGGCAAACGCCGGTCCAGGGCGCTGATGACGCCGGTGGTCAGGGTGCGGGCCAGACCAAAGGGATTGCCGATGGCAAAGACCGATTGCCCCACGCGCAAATCGGCAGAGGTGCCCACCGGTATCGGTTTGATGGCGTCCGGTTTATTGCGCAACCGGACCACCGCCAGATCATAGTCGGCGGAACCGCCCACAAAGGCGGCGTCGATGGCTTCGCCCGAGTCGAGCCGCACCTGGATCCGTTGTGCCCCGCTGAGCACATGAAAATTGGTGACCACATGGCCCTGCTCGTCCCACAAAAAACCGGACCCGGCCCCCTGACGCACTTCGCGCGAACCAAAAAAACCGCGCACGGCGTTTTCAGTAAAGATGTAGACCACCGACGGGGCGGCTTGATTGAAAATGTTGATGGTGGCGGTTTCGAAATCGGCCAGGTTGCCACGGGGTAAAATCTCACGCGGTTGACTGACGGCCCGCGTGTCACGGGCGACAAAACGATCCAGGTAAATAACGGCCGCCGCGATAATGCCGCTCAAGAGCACGATCAGGGCCAACTTGTTATTGTTACGCATTTACGATGTGACCTTTCGACAGGATTATGGCTTTGGCGCTGAAAGGGATAATTTCAGCCCTGTGGATTGACACTAAATAATAAGTAACCCGTAAAATTGCAAGTAAACAAAAAAGCCTTTTCGGGATTTGTCCGGTCCGAACATATTTATAAAGCCTTTCCCTGCGCAGCATTTTTTTATTCACGCTGCGGTCGCCAAAACCGCCCGGATGCTTACACTTAAAAAACGCGGTAAGATTCGCTGTAAGGCGACCCGCAGCCGTTCGACTATTTCACAACTTCCAAGGCCCGCTTGGCATCGTTGACAAGTGTTCACCAAAACCGGAGCCGCACCGTGAAAACAACCGCAGAACATAAACGTTTGCTAGACCATCGCAACCGCAATGCCAACTGGAAAAAATGGGGGCCCTATCTAAGTGAACGCGCCTGGGGCACCGTGCGCGAAGACTACAGCGCCGATGGCCGCGCCTGGGAGTTCTTCCCCCACGACCACGCCCGCAGCCGCGCCTATCGCTGGGGCGAGGACGGTATCGCCGGCATATCGGACCGGCACCAGTACCTGTGCTTTGCGCCGGGATTCTGGAACGGCCGGGATCCGATCATAAAGGAACGCCTCTTCGGACTGACCGGTTCCGAAGGCAACCACGGCGAGGACGTCAAGGAGTACTATTTCTACCTGGACAGCACACCGACCCACAGCTACATGAAAATGCTGTACAAATACCCCCAGGCGGCCTTTCCCTACACCGAACTGGTAGCTGAAAACCGCAAGCGCGGGTTTACCGATTTTGAATATGAACTGCTCGACACCGGGGTGTTCGCCGCGGATCGCTATTTCGATATATTGGTCGAATATGCCAAAGCCGGCCCGGACGATCTGCTGATCCGCATCACCGCGATCAATCGCGGCCCGCAGACAGCCCCGTGCCATATCCTGCCGACCCTCTGGTTCCGCAACACCTGGAGCTGGGGCTACAAGGCCGGTCCCATGGGCGATGTGGCCGAAAAACCGCAACTGCGTCAAGTCGAAAGTCAGGCCGGGTTCGCCCGGATCAAAGCCGCCCACCCGGCGGCCGGCATCTACTACCTTTACGCCGATAAGGCCCCTACCATCCTATTCACCGAAAATGAAACCAATCCGGCCCGTTTCGGGCAAACCGCCGAAAACGCAAAGTTTACCAAGGACGCCTTTCATCGCTACCTGATCGACGGTGAAACGGATGCCGTCAATCCGGCCAAGGTCGGCACCAAAGCGGCCGCTTTGTACAGCACCGCAATCGAACCCGGTCAGACAGCGCTCTGGCGCCTGCGGTTGACCACCACGGCCGACAACGCACCGTTTAAAAATTTCGACAACACTATCGCTCAACGCCGCAAGGAGGCCGACGCCTTTTATGCTGCGATCCAGAAACCCGGCCTGTCTGAAGACGAAAAACGCGTCCAGCGTCAGGCGTTTGCCGGCATGCTCTGGACCAAGCAGTTTTTCTACTACAATATCGAGCAATGGCTCGCCGGCGACCCGGCCATGCCCCCGCAACCCGGCCGGCGCGACCAGGGGCGCAATCACGAATGGACGCATTTGAACAATTTCGACATCATCTCCATGCCCGATAAATGGGAATATCCCTGGTATGCCGCCTGGGACCTGGCTTTTCACTGCCTCCCGCTGGCCCTGGTCGATGCCGATTTTGCCAAACGGCAGATCACGCTGATGGCCCGTGAATGGTACATGCACCCCAACGGACAACTGCCCGCCTATGAGTGGCAGTTCGGCGACGTGAATCCGCCGGTGCATGCCTGGGCCGCTTTGCGGGTTTTTCAGATCGACGCCAAGCAGCAGGGTCGCCCGGATGTCGCTTTTCTGGAAAGCCTGTTTCACAAGCTGATGCTCAATTTTACCTGGTGGGTGAATAAAAAGGACGAAGAGGGCCGCAATGTCTTCCAGGGTGGTTTTCTGGGCCTTGACAACATCAGCGTCTTCGACCGCAGCGCCCCGCTTCCCACCGGCGGACATCTGGACCAGTCCGACGGCACCGCCTGGATGGGATTCTACTCGCTGACCATGCTTAAAATCGCTTTACTGCTGGCGCACCACAACCCGGTCTACCAGGACACGGCCAGTAAATTCTTCGAACATTTCCTGCGTATCGCCCGCGCCATGACCGGCGAATATCGGGGCGGGCTCAGCCTGTGGGACGAAGACGACGGCTTTTTCTACGATGCCCTGCATCTGCCCGACGGCAGCAGTATTGCGTTGAAGGTGCGCTCGCTGGTCGGCCTGATGCCGCTGTTGGCCGTTGAGACCATCGAGTCGCAGACGCTGGACGCCCTGCCCGCGTTTCATCGCCGTCTGCACTGGTTCTTCAACCACCGGTCGTACCTGCGCGACCGTGGCGATATCGCCTGTGTCCAGTCGCCGGGCAAACACAAACGGCGGCTGCTCTCCATCGCCAACCGCGAACGGTTGATACGGGTCCTGGGGCCGATGCTCGATGAAAACGAATTCTTGTCCGCGTACGGCATCCGCTCGGTGTCCAAGTATCATCAGGACCACCCGTATACGTTTTACACCAACGGTCAGGCCCACACCATCAGCTACCAGCCGGCCGAGTCGCAAAGCGGCCTGTTCGGCGGCAATTCGAACTGGCGTGGTCCGATCTGGTTTCCCATCAATTACCTGCTCATTGAGTCGCTCCAGAAGCTGCATCACTACTACGGCGACACCGTCAAGGTCGAATGCCCCACCGGTTCCG
>JANQIE010000063.1 GCA_028282295.1 Desulfobacterales bacterium
GAGCATTTTTAAAACCGCAGGCATAGCGTGCTATGTCGAGGATTTTAAAAATGCGAGAACGCCGCCGGGGGCCAAAAGATGCCATTTCCGGATGGACACGAGTTAAGAATGGCGGCAATCAGCGGTAATCAATCGTTCGGCGGCAGCGTCATTCTTGTCTGGATACTGTAATACTGTGGATTTATAGCAGCAATTATGCCAGTGGGAGGACGTAAAGGGTGGGCCGTTGATTCAGCCGCCGCCCAAAGAGGTTAGAATCCCGTTTGCCAGGGCGGGAAAGCGGCTTACGAAATTGCGGCAGAGGATCGAAATGATCTGCAACGAAAACCCGAAAAATGCCAGACCGACGGCAATTTTGACGGGAAAGGCAGCGATCAGGATATTCATCTGGGGGGCGAATTTGGCGGTCAGGCCGAAGGCGGCGCTGGTGAACAACAACGCCGTAATCGCCGGCGCACCGATTTTAATGGCCAGCGCAAACAATGAGCCGGACATGCTGATAAAATTGACGAACAAGCCCTTTTGGATGGTCACCTGCCCCACATTGACCAGTTGGAAGCTTTCGATCAACGCGCCGATCAGGGCGTGATGCCCGTCAATGGCCAGAAAAATCAACAGGGCGGTGAGATTGCCGATTTGCCCCATGATCGACACCTGGGTGCCGGACTGCGGATCGATGACGTTCATGATGGCAAAGCCCATCTGAAATCCGATCAACTGACCGGCCAGTTCCACCGCCGCCAGAAAAATCCGTACCGTCAAGCCGAGCAGCATGCCGACGATGAATTCAGCCACGATAAAAATAACAAAACCGGGCGCATGTCCGGGAAACAGGCCGATATCGAGCCGGATAACCGGATAGAGCGCCATGCTGATCACCAGGGCCAGACCGACCTTGACCAGGCTGGGAAACATGCGCGCCCCGAAGATCGGAAAGAGAAACAGCACCACACTGACCCGAATAAAAATCAGGAGAAAAAGTTTGAACTCGTTGGGGCTGAGGGCGAAGAGAGACATAGGTTATAGTGCAATTAAGAATTGGGAATTATGAATTAAGAATTGTGGGCGCGGCGTTCCGCCGCGATCCGTTTTTAAATAGATAACAACCACAATTCCTAATTCTTAATTCCCAATTCTTAATTGCGGTTATCTTATGTATGTTGGTATGTTCGTCAACACACGCTCGGTAAAGCTGGACAGCTTTTCCAGCATCCAGGGGGCGAAGTACAGCAAGCCGAGCAGTACGGCGATAATTTTGGGCACAAACGACAAGGTCATCTCCTGAATGGAGGTGGTCGCCTGAAAAATGCTGATCGCCAACCCGACGATCATGCCCAGGCCCAGCATCGGCATGGCGACCAGGATTGTCAGGGTAATGGCTTCTTTGGCGAAACTGACGACAAATTCCGGTGTCATGATTAGTACACTCCGAAGCTTTTAATGATCGAGCCCACCACCAAACCCCATCCGTCCACCAGGACAAACAGCATCAGTTTGAAGGGCAGCGATATCATGATAGGCGGCAGCATCATCATCCCCATGGACAGCAGTACACTGGCGACCACCATGTCGATAACCAAAAAAGGAATATAAAGTACGAACCCGATGATAAAGGCGGTTTTCAATTCACTGAGTACAAAGGCGGGAATCAGAACCAACATGGAAAGGTCGTCTTTGTTCTGCGGCCGCTCGGCTTGCGAGGCTTTGACGAAAAGGGCGATATCCTTTTCGCGGGTGTTGCTCAGCATGAAGGCGCGCATGGGTGTTTTGGCGTTTTCGAACGCCTGCTGATAGGTCATTTGCTCATCGAGATACGGCCGCAGGGCTTTGGTGTAAACGTCCTGCCACACGGGCGTCATGACAAAAAAGGTCATGAACAGGGCCAGGCCGATCACCACCTGGTTGGGCGGCGCTTGTTGGGTGCCCATGGCCTGACGCAAAAAGTGGAACACGACCACGATGCGGGTAAAGGAGGTGGTCAGGATCAAAATGGCCGGGGCGAGCGACAAGATTGTCAACAGGGCGACAATCTGAAGCACCACGGCCACGTCACCGGGGCCGTCGGCCTCTTCGACGCCGATTTTTATGGATGGCAGGGACAGGGGGTCGGCCGCAACCGGCATCGCCGTCAGGGGGATCAGGATCAGCGCCGCCAGGATAAAACAGGTTGCTTTGTGCATAAAGGGTGTCCTCAGTAACCGGCGATGTTTGTTTCGTAAAAAATTCAAAAATGAATCTTCCGTTCGCCGCTATTTCGCAACCCCCCGGGCACAAGCCGGCCATCGACTATTTGGCGTTGTCGGGCTCGTCATTGGGCGGTGGGTCGCTTTTACGTTTCAATAAGGAGAGAAAATAGCTTTCAGGCCGCCGGGGAGCGGGCGGTTGCGGCTCGATCTCACTCTCGATGCGCGCAATGTGCGTTATCGATTGAGGTGATATGCCGATCAGGTATTTCTCGCCAAGTACTTCCACCAGGGCAATCCGTTGCTTGGGGGCCACCGGCATGGTCGCCAACGTTTTCATCATGCCTTTTTCAGTCAGACCGCCGCGTTGGTTGGCTAAGCGCTTCATGAGCAGCAAAACGCCGACCAGCACCGCCAAAACGATAAACAGCATGGCAGCGCTACTGAGCAATGAGGCCCACAGTTCGGGAGCCGACTCGCCGACAGCTTCAACAGGTGCAGTGTTCATTTCTGGTTCGCTCCATTGTGAGAGGTTGTTGGATGGCGTTTTTGTAATGCAACCACTGTCGGACGTCAATTTGAAATTTGAAACTGGAAACTGGAAACTGGAAACTTGGATCTTGCATGCTACGCATCGAGCATTATCCACAATACAATCATCCCAAAAATGCAAGTTAGTGCCCATCCGGAAATAGCATCTTTTAGCCCAGGCCGGCATTCTCACGAATTTGAAAAATGAATAACAACGTGAGCAAAACTGCATGTCAAAGCCTGACAGTAACACTTAAGCATACTTGCGATATCTCCTGGATTCCCGCCTGCGCGGGAATGACGCCTACACACGACGGAGCAAAACCTACTTCGTCATTCCCGCGCAGGCGGGAATCCAGAAAATGTCACGAAATGCGCAAATTGCTTGTTCCGGCAGCTCGCCGCAACGTAAGAGCATTTTATAAATTTTCTTAGCCGGCAGGCTAAGGGCAGTGAAATACCGCACTGCCTTGCGTTTTATGGACAACCGTAATCCGCATTTCTTAATTCCTGATTCTTAATTCCCACTTGCTGTCACCCCAGGCTCTTAACCCGCTCCATGGGGCTGACGATATCGGTGAGCCGCACGCCGAATTTCTCGTTGACGACCACGACCTCGCCGCGGGCGACCAGTTTCTGGTTGATGTAAATTTCGAGCGGCTCACCGGCCAGTTTGTCCAATTCGACAATCGATCCCTGGCCGAGCTGCAATAAATCGTTCACGATCATTTTGGTCTTGCCGAGTTCAACCGACAGCTCCAGGGGAATGTCGAGAATAAAATCGATTTCACGATCGCCTTCATCAACTGCTTCCGCCGCCTCGGGCGCATCAGGGGCCTGTTCCTGTTCTTCCTGGGCTTCGGTGGTTTCGTTGGTATCTGCCATTTACGGTCACTCCATTTTTAATTTCGAATCAATTTTAAACGCCTGGAATCGGCGTTGGATACCGGCATAACCGAGATATTTCTGCACCCCTTCGATGAATCCGATCAGGGAGGTATCGGCATCCTGGTCAAGCTGAATGACGTCGCCCGGTTTTAATTGGATCAGGCGCTCACCGGTTATTTCAGCGCTGCCCAATTGCACCGAAAATTCGACTTCCGATTTCATAATGAGCTTTTGAATCCGTTGCTGCCAGGACGCGTCGACTTCGAGGCGGTCGCTCTGAAAACCGGCCGTGAGTTTGTGACGCACCGGTTCGATCATGGCATAGGGCAGGCACACCGTGATGGAGCCCACGCTTTGTTCGAGTTCAACTTCAAATTTGGCCACGATCACCAGGTCCGCCGGCAACACAATCGTGGCAAATTGCGGGTTGACTTCCGAACGTATAAATGTGGTTTCAACTGTTTCCACCGGTTTCCAGGCGCGCTCTAAGTCTTTCAGGCAGGCGGCCACCACCTTTTCGATCATAACGCCCTCGATGCTCGTGAATTCCCGGCCTTCGATTTTGGCCTTGCCGGTGCCCTTGCCGCCGAAAAAGGTGTCGATGAGGTTATACACCAGTTGGCTCTCCAGCACGATCAGGGCATGGCCGCGCAACGGCGTCATCTTGAATACGTGCAGACTGGTGGGCACCGGCAGCGACCGTCCGAATTCGGAAAACTTAAGGGTTTCGATGGATTCGGTGCTGATGTCGACACTGGTCATCAGCAGGTTCGACAGGCTGCTGCTCATTTCACCGGCCAACCGGTCGTTGATGACCTGGAAGGTCGGCATGCGTCCGCGAATGACGCGTTCCTGGCTGGCGAAATCGTAGGCTTGAATCCCGTCGGTTTCCGCCGGCAGATCGGTTTCGGTTTCGACCTTGCCGGCACTTAGCCCGGATAAGAGACTGTCAACTTCGCTTTGTGTTAGGATTTCGCTCATGTTTGCCTAGCTGCCGAAGGTGCGCTGACTACTGGATAACAAATTCGGTAAAATACAGGTTGCGGATGCGACCTTGCTTTATAAGCTGATTCAAGCGCATGATCAGCTCGCCCCGGATGGCGATCTTGCCGTCCAGGGCCTGGACTTCTTCCATGTTTTTGCTGCTCAGCACCAGCAAAATGGTGTCGCGAAGCTGGGGTAAACGGCCGCTCAATTCCGCCTGGATATGCTCGTTGGCAATATATTCCAGCGCAATCTTGGTCTTCAGGTAGCGCTTGCCCCCGCCGTCGCTCAGATTCACCACAAATGTCTCCATTTCAAAAATCTGGCCGAAAACGTTCGGGTCCTGGGCGCCGGCGCCGGCTGTCTGCGCAGCGTCGGTCGTGGCCAGCTCGGGGGGTTTTTCCTCCTTGTCCTTGAGGAACATGGTCCAGCCGGCAAATCCGCCGCCGCCCAATATCCCCAGGGCCACCACGGCAATGATGATCAACTTGAGCTTTGAACCGCCCGATTCGTTTTCGCTGGTTTCTTTTTCGTTTTCTTCTGCCACAATAGTACCTCTTTAACCTGTGGATTTACGTAAGATAAATTCAACGCGTCGATTTTTGGCCCGGTTGGCCTTGCTGTCGTTGGCAAAGCGCGGCGCCAGTTCACCGTAGCCGCCGACCGCCACCCGCCGCGGCTTGATCCCCGCACTATCCGTTATAAAATAAAGTGCACTGAGCGCCCGGTAGTAGGAAAGTTCCTTATTCGATCGAAAGACGGCGCTGCGCAACGGCACATTGTCCGTGTGTCCCATAATCAGGATGTCGTTGGTGGTGTATCGTAAAAACCGGGCGATGCGCTCCAGGATCGCCAGGCGTTCATGTCTTAACTGCGCGCTGCCGGAGTTGAACAGGTGGTCCGAGTCAAGGCTGATATAAACACCACGCTCATCTTCCTTGATATCCAGGATATCCTTGACATTGATCATTTGACCGCGATCGACGCCGGCGGAATCGAAATCCTGCAACAACGCCATGGCCTCTTCCAGAAGATCGCTGTTTTCAATCTTGTCCGGTTTGCGGAATTTGACGGTACCGACATTAAACGGTCCCACCTCGGCATCGGCGGATGAGTACTGCAGCGGCCCTGTGGATAGAAAAGAATCGAACATTTTTTTGACCGTGCCGCCGTCCATCGACTTCATGGTAAGCAGCAGGACGAAAAAGGTCAGGAGCAACATCAACAAATCGGCAAACGTAATCATCCAGCCGTTGGGATCGACTTTGAATTCTTCGCCTTTGTCTTTTTTACCGGCTGCCATGGTCTAGTCGAACACCTTGAAAAAAAAGCGTTTGAAGATAAACACACCGGATGGCTTATCCGGCTGCTTGTCGTGTATAAACACAACTTCCATGCGGCGGTTCATGGCCCGGGTTTCAGGCGTTGTGTTCGAGGTCAGCGGCCGGTGCGCCCCCCAGCCAAAAGCGGATATTCGTTCCGGACGGACCTTGCCGTTGGCAACGAAATACTCGAACAGACGCAAACTGCGCGCTACTGATACTTCGCGCGTACTCGGGGCCTGTGCGGCCACGGCCTGCCCATTGTCCATATGGCCGACGATATCCACCGGATAGTCATTGGTGCGCATCACCTGCGCCAACGGTTCCAGCCAGCGTCCGGCGGTGGGGTGCAGGTTCGAACCACCCGGTTCAAAGATCAAATCCGCCGGCAACCGAACCACACTGCCCCGCTTGTTTTCGGTCACGCGGATATTCAGCGAAAAATCGCTCTCATCCTGAAACAAGGGCGAAAAGTCGACTTGACTTGTTTCCGTCTGGAAGGTCGGCGACCCGAGATCCAACGACAGTTTCGCCACCAATGAATCGCCACCGGCCATAATACTGAAACTGCGCAGCAGAGACCCCAAAGCCATCAACTTTTTCTTCTCATCCACGATGGCGATGGCGTTCAGAAGAATAAAAAAGGCCAATAAAATGATAAACAGGGACACCGTCATCATCTGGATCAAACCGGAGCCATCCGGTGCATCGTCGGTCTTTTTCTTCCGTGCCATGGCGGTCCGTGGTTATCCTTCGCCCTGCTCAAAGGCGGCCTTGCGAATTTTAGGAGAGATGAAAGCCAGCATTTTCTGCTCTAAAATACGCGGGTTTTCACCCTTGGTCAGCGAAATTACACCTTCGGTAATCATTTCCTTGGCCAGGGTCTCTTCTTTACTTCGGGTGCGCAACTTACCGGCCAGGGGCATGAAAATCAGGTTGGCCAGCACGGAGCCGTAAAAGGTCGTAAGCAGGGCCACCGCCATGGACGGGCCGATAGAGCTGGGATCGTCCATCGATTGGAGCATTTGCACCAGGCCGATCAGGGTTCCGATCATCCCCAGGGCCGGGGCAAAGGTGCCCATGGTCGAGACAATTTCAGCACCCAGTTGATGCCGTTCCCGCAGAAAATCGACCTCGGTGGCCATGATGTTTTCAATGGCCTGGGGTTCGAGGCCGTCAACGGAAAGCTGCAGCCCTTTTTTCAGAAATTCATCACTTACGTTTTTGACATCGGCTTCCAAGGCCAGGATGCCTTCACGCCGCGCCTTGGAGCCGAATTCCACAAACTGCTTGATGATCTCTTCCACCCCTTGCGCTTTGCTGAAAAACGCATTCTTGATGACGCCGATTGTACCCAGGACTTCTTTTAAAGGATAATTAATCATGGTGGTGCCCAGCGTGCCGCCCACCACGATCATCAACGAGGGGATATTGATGAACATGCCGATTCCGCCGCCCATGAGAATGGCGACCAAAACCAGGCCAAATGCGGAAATCGTTCCGACTAATGTTGCGATATCCATGAATGCTCTCTGTGTTTTTTATTCATGCTTACGAGTAGAAGATACCGTTCTCTGGTGCCCATCCGGAAATAGCAGCTTTTACAGGCCCGGGCCAAAAGATGCTATTTCCGGATGGGCACGCCCTACGCTTCGCACCCGTTTACAGAGCAACCTTTGTGCCAATAATCCAACGCCCCCCTTGACCCGACTTATCAATCTGTTTTTATTTGGTTTTATTCTATTTTGACACCGGTAAAAACATCAACGGCACCAGCGTTTTCAACCGTCAGGCCGGTAGGGCAAACGTCAAGATAATGACAAAAAAAACGGTTCAATTTTGTTGTTCGCCGGGAGGGGTCCGTCCTGCGCCCCTCCCAAAACCAAGACGGGCGCCCGATCCCGCCGGGCGCCCGTCTTTATCACGATGAGGGTAGAAAAGCTAGCGTTTCATATTAATTGTCTCACTCAGCATGGAATCAACCGTGGTAATGATTTTGGAATTGGCTTGAAAACCACGCTGACTGGTGATCATCTTCACGAATTCGTTGGCGATATCCACGTTGGACTGTTCCAGGGAGTTCGGCGACACATCGCCAAGGCCGTTTTCACCCGGGTGCCCGGTAATCGCGTCACCGCTTTCGCGGGTCTCCCGGTACAAGTTGCCCCCCTCCTTGTGCAGTTCCTGTACGTTGGTGAACTTGGCCAGAGCCACACGATTCAGGGGCACGAGTTGGCCATTGGAGTAGATGCCGGTGATCACGCCGTCCACGTCCACGTCGACACCCTGCAAGTCCCCCGCGCCGTAACCGTCCGACGCTTGAAAGGTCGTGGTGGAGGACCGCGAGAACTGCGTGGTGGTCATCGAATCGGCAACAAAGGTGCCGGTGCCGTCATCCTGCACCCCCAGATCGAACTCTACGGCCATGGCCGTGCCGGTGCCGCCGATAAAATCGGGCGTGAATTCAAAATAGCCGTTGGTGTTGGTGCTGGCGGCTGTCCAGTTGGTTATGCCGCCGGTGGTAAAAGTATACGTGGCGCCGGCGCCGGCCGGCGCATTGGTAAAGGTGAAGGCGATATCGGTTGCCGGTGTATTGCCGGAAGCATCCAGACTGACATTCAACGCCGTACCGGTGCTTCCGGTGACGACATTAAGATCGGTGTAGCCGCCATTGCTCGTAACATTCCATTGCGTACCGTTCCATGTGAGCGTTATCGCCGTCGAGTTGAGCGTAAAGGCGTTGGTGTTGATGGCGCTGGTGGAAGTGGTGCCCGGCCCGGTCCCACCCCAACCGGCCGATGATTGTCCACTGACCGACAGACTATGCCCCTGTCCGTCCAGGGTGTACATGGAAAGACCATTGGGCAGGATGGTACCCGAGCTTTGCGAAAAGTTGATATTGCCGCGGGCGAGCAGGCCCGCACTCGACGTGCCGTTGAAATTGGCACGCTGATCTTCGGCCGGGTTACAGGTAACAATATACTCCCAGTCGCTGCCGGAGATTTTATCGAAGTACGTCGTTATATCATGGGTACTGCCCAGAGAATCGTAAATCTTGACCGTACTCTGGTATTCGTAGTTGGTGCTGGCGATGGGGGTCGAATTGGTGGCATCCCAGGCATTGACCAACGATGCGGTTTGACTGGTGGCGTCGGAATCCAGGTTGATAATCTGGGTGACATGCTCGGTTTCCGACGGCGCCGAAGTAAATGACGCCAATTGAATGTCGCCGATGGAACCGACATCTTCACCAGTATCCGAGTCCAGGGCCCAGCCTTGCACGACGTATCCTTCCGGGTTTACAAGGTAGCCGTCCTTGTTGTAGCGAAAATTACCGGCACGAGTATAAAAGAGTCGCTCGCTGGCGCCTTCACGCAACTGGAAAAAACCGTCCCCGCCGATGGCCAGATCGGTGGTGTTGCCGGTCGATTCAAACGAACCTTGCTCAAAGGTGGAGTAAATGTCGCCCAGCGCCGTACCGCGGCCGATCTGGGACGTACCGGACTGGGTGGCCGTGGCCTGGGCCAACAGATCCTGAAACGCGTACGAACTCGACTTGAAACCGACAGTGTTCACATTGGCAATGTTATCACCAATGATCTGCATGGAATTTCCCAACGTGGTCAGACCGCTGATGCCCGAAAATAGCGAACTGGTTAATGACATAATACGACTCCTTTATTTCTGTTATCTTGAAACAGTATCAAGTTTTTAGCTTTAATTACGAAGAGGTTTCCGAAGGCACCCAGACTTCCATCACGGATGCCGGGTCGATCAGACGACCGTCCATCTGCAGATAACGCCGGCCGTTTTGATTGGTCACGCCGGTCACCTGTCCGGTGGTGGCCGCCCTGGCCGGAATGAGCGCCCCTTGCTGGGTAACGGCGACGATTTCATACGTGTACGTACCGTTGGCCACCGGATTGCCGGTGCCGTCGGTGCCGTTCCAGGTGATCTCATGGGTTCCGGCCTGTTTAAACCCCGGATACAGACGACCGACCTCCTGGCCGCTGCTGTCGGTAATAGCCAGCATTACTTCACCCGCCTCGGGCAAATGATAGGAGCCGCCGTTGACCTGTCCGCCGAGAACCGTAATGGTGTTGTCTTCGCTCATCACCTGTTTGCCGATATAGTCCAGAAGATTCTCTTCGGAACTGTTCTGGATCGACCCTTGAATGTCTTCCAGCAGATCATTGGTGTTGAACTGTTGCTCCAGCGATGAGAACTGCGCCAACTGCGCCGAAAAATCGGCCCCTTCCATGGGGTTCAAGGGGTCCTGGTGTTGCAGTTGCGCGACCAGCATGGTCAAAAACGCATCCCGGCCGAGCGGGTCTTCCTCCTTGGCCTTGGTGTCGTCGGGGGAAGCGAACAAGTAATCGGTTACCTGGGAAGCTGTGGTGCTATTTAAAATCATGGCCTAGTTCTCCGGGGTTGGGTTTGAAATTGGAAACTTGAAACTCGAAATTTGAAATTTGGTTATTGTTACGCCAACAGATCCAGACCGCTGACCGATCGGCGGTTGGTCGTGTTAGCCGGTTCAAACTCTTCCGGGTCGCCGGTTGCATTTTCGCCGGTCTGAAAACCGGGGTTGTTTTTACGTCCTCGCCGGCGATGGTCCTGCCGGGCGTGGGCCATGGCCTGGTCGAAATCCTGGTGGACCTGGACATCGATTTTCTCCAGCCGCAAGCCTTGGTCGGCCAATGTCGATCGCAGTTCACTGGTTTGCGACAACAACATGTCCCGGGCGGATTGCTGCTCGGCGATAATGTGAATCTTCAAGGCATCGCCACTTTGGTCGATATTCATTTGCAACCGCCCCAGTTGAGCCGGTTTCAACTGTAGTTGTAATTGCTGTTGATTCGCCTGAACGGCTTTGATGACCTGACGGCTGACCTGATACATGACGTGCATCGGCAGCGGCCGGGGCGCGGGCCGGGCTTTATGGCTTGCGGCGACAGGCGCCGTGTCAAGCGTTTCCTTGCCCAAAGAATCTAGTGCAACGGAGGGGGTGTCCGTAATTGTTCCAGGGGCTTTGTTTTCGGCACGGGCCAACAGGTTGTCGATCCGGGCCGGATCAACAGCAGGCTGGGCGTCCTTGGCCCCGCCCATCTGGCGGCCGGCCTTTTGGAACAATTGCTGCGCCAGGGATTGCTGCCTGGCTTTATTTTTATCAGCGACCAAAGCGGCTTTGCCGGGAAGGGTCGCGTCATCATCCGGATTGGTCAGGGTGAGGTCGACATGCGCGGCAATCGGTTTTGCTTCGGTGGTGCTGTCGGCGGATTTGCGCTTCAGCGCGGATGCCAGTTTCTGCATGTCATGGGCGATGACCGCGGCTGTGGGCATCGCGGCGGCTTGCGCCTTTTGGTGACTTAACGCGGTTTGCAACGTGGCAATGAATTTATCCAGGGTTACCGGCTCGTCGGGATCGACACTGCCGCCGGCCGCTTCTTGCAGCCCCATTTTCTCCAACAGGTTGCGCAACTGCGCCTGGGCCTGTTCTTCAAGTACAGGCGGCTGTCCCGGCGGTTGGTTTTGCCTGTAAGTGTTCAGATTTTCGAGCAGGCGCGGCAGTGAAAGCCCGCGTCCTTTCAATTTGGCATCCGACATCAGCTCGGACACGACTTCAGGTTCAAGCCCCAGGCGCGTCAAAATCGATTCCACGTATGGCACGGTAAACATGGGCAGAACAAACTCACTATCCGTGTTCCGGTGCGGTTCGTCCAATTGGGACAATTCGGTTAACAGCGCATTTAAACGAACCCCTTTTTCCTTGCCGTCACCAGTCAGCCGCGCCATTACTTCCGAAACTTGCGCGGCGCTGTACCCGGCGTTTCGAAGCATTTGTTGGAAAATAGTTAAAGCGTTATTGTCGGCAACGGTTTCTTGGGGGGTATGGCCTTTGGAAAGTAAAATCTGCTGGAGTCGCATCACCAAATTACGACTGCTCAATTGCCCGGCTTTCTCCGTCTGCCGGCCTTGGGCGGCCGAACCGAGATCGCCCTGTCCGTCCGGCTTGCCGATCAGACGGTCAAACAACGACGAAAAGCCCTGATCCCCTTTCGCCTGTTGGTTTCCGGCACCCATGGTGCCGGCGCCTTTCAGGTTGCCGATAAATTCCAGAATATTGATAGCGGGTGCATTCATATGATTTACCTGTTCATATTACTGCCGAAGCACGAATCTTCCGTGCGCTTGTTTCTCACATCGCTTAGTGTCCATCCGATTTCGCAACAGCCGTGCCAGTCTTTGTTGACATTAGCTTTTTCAAGTTTTATCTAAACGTTAGCAGGTTTGACAGGGCCGTTGGCGATGCATTCACACCTGCTTGAAAATGCACTTTTTGCCGAACGGCAAGAATCATTACGGCAAAAATTGCCGTGGTCGGATGGGCGATAAAAATCGGTCAATCAGAAAGGAAAATCTCAATGCAAGATATGCAAGCATTTCGTCAACAAGCGATCGAAGATTTACGGCAATACGGGATAACGGATTCCCAGGTGTACTTGATCGATTTGATCCCGCTGATCGAAATCATCTGGGCGGATGGCAAGGTGCAGCCGGGTGAGCTGGCGATTCTCGACAAATACCTGCAAGACCATGTCCGGCGCATCAATCGTTTGGCGGGTTACGAAATCCTGACACCGGGCCAGGCCCGGACGTTTATCGATCGTTTTTTGAATCAAAGGCCCGACCCGGCGCTTTTGAAAAACCTGCGTTCGCTGGTCAACGCCGTCCGCCTGAACACATCGGACAGCGAGGCCAATGCGGCTGTGCGCGATTGTCTGCTCGCAGCTTGCATCGACATCGCCGCCAGCTCCGTGCGCCAATATCCCTACGGGTTGGGAGATCGCTTCAACCCGGCCGAAAAGTTTTGTTTTTTTGAGATTTTGGAATCGCTCACCCCAAAGGCGAGCGAGAAAGAGGGCGATGGTTAGGGCTCGCGCAAAAATAATTTCACATTTTAGGCGCGAGCCCTAACAACATTGGGGTCATTTACGATGACGGTTTGCGGGCGGCCAGCATTTCGCTGATTTTCGCGGCCCGGTCGCGGTTGACATAGGTTAAAATCTGGCCGATCTGTTCCCCCTTCATGCGCGAGAACAGACTCATCACGACTTTCATGTCAAGTTTGTCGATCAGCGCCGCCGCGGTTTTGGGTTTCATGCTGGTGTAGACTTTTACCAGATGTTTGTACTTGGCCTCAATCGCGGCCAGGCGTTGCTGTTCGCGCTGATTTTCCTGCTGGGCCTTCTGGTTTAACGTTTCGTCGAGCTTTTTTTGAATTTGGGCCAGCTCTTCGATTTTGGTTTCAATTTCTTTTTTCAGCGCTTCCAGACGTTCTTTTTCTTTTTTCAGTTCATCTTCCTCAACTTTTAGTTCCTGACGCTTTTTTTCCAAACTATTGAGGATATGTTTAACATCGGCTTGCTGGACTTCGGCCGCGATGCCCCCCGGCGCCGGCAAGGGGGCGGCCCCTTGGGCGGGCGGCGTGTTGGCGTTAACCTCCTGGGCAATGGCTTGCGCTTCGGGCAAAACAATGTTGGCCGGTCCCCAGGAACCGGCCAAATATAGAATGGTGGCCGTGATCTTCACGCCCAGAAACAAAAACAAAATCGTTTTAAGAAATGATCGTTTGTGCTTTTTCATCCTTTTCTCAGCCCTTTGCGACGCAATAGCGTATGATCGTCATTTTCTTTTTGCTCTTTGGTCAGCATTTCCTGATAATACCGCTGCTTTTGTTTATCTTTGAAATTCTCCAGAACCTTCTTTTGGACCGATCGTTGGGTTAACTGCTTTTGTTTTTCACGCAAGTGGCCCTGGAGCTTGTGGCGCTTGTTTTTTTCAACAACCACCTGCGCGCCGATGCCGCGTAAATAGTTACGATACATCAAGTAGCGGCGCGCATCCAACCCTTGTGACACCTGCCCCGCCAATTCACTGCTGGAGGCATGATATTGCTGCCGGGCGTCTTCAATTCGTTTATCACAGGCGGCTAAATCGGTTCGTGCTTCAGCGACTTCCAATTGCGCTTTGCGCTCCTCATGCTCACGAAACCGCAACAGGGCTTGTAATCGAAATTGAAATTTCTTCATCCGTCGTGCTCGAAAATTTTACGCAGCCGATTGAGATTGTCGGTCAGCCCGGCCGCGTCATCGATCGGTTGGCGCAACACGTTGTTGATGCGCGGCATCAGGCGTTTGGCCAGATCGATGCGTGGATCGGTGCCGTCAACATATGCGCCGATATTGATCATATCCTCGGCATCCTGATAGACCGCCATCAAGTCGATCGCCTTTTCACGCAGCATTAAATGCTCGGGCTGCGTCACGTCCCGGATAACCCGGCTGACACTCGCAAGAACGTCGATGGCCGGGTAATGACCGCGATTAGCCAGTTGCCGGGACAAAACAATGTGGCCGTCAACGATACTGCGCACCGTATCGCCCACCGGATCATTCAGGTCATCACCTTCCACCAGCACCGTGTAGATGCCGGTAATGCTGCCCCGGCCTTGCAGGGTGCCGGCGCGTTCCAGCAGGATCGGAATTTGAGCGAAAAACGACGGCGTATACCCGCGGCTGGTCGGCGGTTCTCCGGCGGCCAGGCCGACATCGCGCGAAGACATGGCATAGCGCGTAATCGAGTCGATGATAAGCAAGACGTTCTTACCCTGGTCCCGGAAATACTCCGCCAGAGTTGTTGCCAGATAGGCGCCGCGCATGCGCACCAGGGGCGGCGAATCGGAAGTCGCCGCCACCACAACCGCCTTGCGCATTCCTTCCGGCCCCAGGTTGCCGTCCACAAACTCCTTGACTTCCCGGCCGCGTTCACCCACCAGGCCGATAACCGTCACATCGGCATTTGTATGCCGGGTCATCATGCCCATCAAGACACTCTTGCCCACACCACTGCCGGCCATGATGGCGACGCGCTGCCCCCGGCCAAGGGGAATCATGACATTGATGGCGGCAATGCCGACGTCCATGTGGGTGTCGATGGGCGCCCGCTGCATCGGGTTGATCGGGGTGCCGTAGAGCGGATAGTGCACATCGGATGCAATCGGCCCCAAATTGTCGATGGGGTGGCCCATCCCGTCGACGACGCGTCCTAAGAAAGCGTCCCCCACCTTCACATGGGGGCTTGTTTCCACCATTCGTATCCGGCTGCCCGGCCGTATGCCCCGTGTATCGCCGTAAGGCATCAACAGCACCCGGTCCTGCTTGAAACCGACCACCTCGGCCAACACCGGCTGCCCCTGATCGTTGGCAATGCGGCATAGACTGCCGACACTCAATCCAAGCCCCTGCCCTTCGGCAATCAGTCCGACCACCTGCACGATACGCCCTTCCACGCCCAGGCAGCGGCTGGATTCGATGGCTTGCCGGTAAATATCAAAATCGAGGTTGAATGCGGGTTGCGTCATTTCTATCGGTTGCTTTCGTCTTGTCGTGGGTGTACAGGTCCTGCTTCCGGCCGGGTTTTAGGGTTCGCGCAAAAAAAAATTGCATTTTTAAGGGTCAAGGCGCCTGTCTGGCAAGGCGCGAAAGCGAAGGAATATCAAGATATTTCTTTGCTTTGGCAACACGGCCAGGCGGGATCATTGGCCCTTAAAAAGGTGAAGTTATTTTTGCGCGCGCCCTTAGCCGATGGCAGCCCGGCGGCCGCCGGCTTCAAGGATACTTTGCCGCACGGCCTCCAGGCGTGTTTCGATCGTCGCGTCTACTTCGCCGTTTTGCGTGGCTATATGACACCCACCAGGCGAGACGGACGGATCAGCGATAACTGCCATGTGTTTCAACCCTTTAATCGTTTCAAAAAAGTCATCCTTGACAGCTTCGATATATTCGTAATCCTGATGACTGACGGAAATGGTGATTTCGACCGGCTCAGGAATCATTTCCAAGGCATTTAAAATTGTGCGGCGGATGACTTCCTGGTCCGAGTCAATCGTGCCGTAAACAATCTTTTCCGCGGCCCGGCAAATCAACTGGACAATCTGCTGTTCATAGTTTTTGATCAAATCCGGCCACAGGTTCTGCGTCTGATCGATGATGTTTTGAAGCTGCCCGATTTTAGCAGTGCCCTCCGCCAGAACGGTTTGGCGCCCTTCAGCCTCTCCGGCGGCATATCCTTGCTTGCGGGCCTGTTCACGCAACGCGGCCAGTTCTTCTTCCAACGCAACTTGCGGATCGATTTCCTCTTCCGGCTCTTCCTCTTTTTCGCCGTTGGAATACAATTTCACAAAGCCGTCATTGGCGTTATCCTTGGGTTTGTCGGAATAAAGCACGGTAAACGGACCGTTGGCGTCCTGAAGCGTGGCCGTTTTTTCCCCCTCATCCCCGTTGAACTGCTGGAATCCCTGGGATGTAAGGGGCTGCCATCCTTCATGTTGGGTAAATTCTCGATCAGTTTGATCAGACAAGCACATCCTCCTTGCCTTTGCCGCCCAATACAATGGTTCCCTCGGCTTCGAGTTCCTTGGCCGCGCGCACAATTGCCTGCTGGGCTTCTTCGACTTCCACCAGGCGCACCGGGCCCATCACTTCCAAGTCTTCCATCAACATTTCGGCGGCGCGGGAAGACAAATTGTTCAATATTTTCTGTTTCATCTCTTCGCTGGCGGTTTTCATCGCCAGCACAAGTTGCGAACTTTCGACTTTTTTGAGAATTTCACGGATGCCGCGGTCGTCCACGCGCCCCAGGTCTTCAAAAATGAACATCATCTCACGAATATTGTTGGCCATATCCGCGTGCTCATCTTCGATGGTCTCCATGATGGCGTCTTCGGTGTTGCGATCCACGTTGTTCAATATTTGCACCAAGGTATCCAGGCCGCCGACCTCGACGCCGGAGGCACCTTGGCTGCCAAGCTCTTCACGTAAGGTCTGATCGACTTGACGAACAATTTCATCCGGAACCTGTCCCAAGCCGGCGATTCGAATGGCGATATCCCCTTTTTTCTCCTCGGGTATGCCGCTGATGATTTCCGAGGCCACTTCCGCCGGAAGGTGCGCCAGGATCATGGCGACGGTTTGCGGGTGCTCGACTTCCAGATAGGTTGTCAGGCGGGCGGTGTCGATATCGCGGCTCCAGACAAACGGCTTTTCCCGCTTGCGCAATTCAATATCCTCAAGGATGGCCCTGGCTTTTTCGTTGGCCAGGGATTTTGTCATGACGTTCTTTAAAAAGGTGTCCCCCTGCATGACCAGTTGATCTTCGTTCTCGTAGGTCGTGACAAACTCTTCCATCACCGCGTTGAGCACATCACCGGGAATCTGCTCGATTTCCGCCATTTCACCGGCCACCATCTTTATTTCGTGCTCGGTCATTTTCTGAAACACCTGCGCGGTGTATTCTTCACCCATTTTCAGAAGAAACACGGCGGCTTTTTGCGGCCCGCTCAAATTGCCTATGTCCAATTTACCGCGCGTCATCAGCTTGCATCTCCCAGCCAACCACGCACCAGATTAGCGGATTTATCGACATCCTGCCGCGCCAATTCATCCGCGCGGTTGCGCATGGTCACTTCCTCAGGCTCGGGCAGGGCCTCTTTTTTCTCCGCTTCCAGGGCCGCTTCCGTGGGCGGTTGGGGCAGAACCGGTTCGATGACGGCGCTCTTAATGTCTTTGACGCCTTTGATCATCGGCCGCACCACGAATAAAAAGACCAGCAATACCAAAAAGAGATTAAATAATGAGCGGCCGTATTGCTTGAGCAAACTCAGGTAATCAAAGGGCGGCTGTTTTTGCGTTTCCAGGTCCTGCATGAAGGCAAATGGCAAGGATTCGACCGCGATTTGATCTCCCCGGTCGGCATCAAAGCCCATGGCATTGCGGATCACGGTTTTGAACTGCTCCAGTTCCTGAGCGCTACGAGCGACAAATTTACGTTCGCTCTGCCCGTCCTGGTTGGGCGTATCGGCATAGGTACCGTCCAAAACGGCACTGACGGACAGACGCGTCAAGCGGCCCACCGGCTTAATGGTGCGTCGGACGGTCCGGTTGATTTCATAATTGACGGTTTCATCCTGCCGGGTGGATTTATCCGAGCGTTTTTTGCTGGCGCCAAGGGCACCGGCGGTGTTGGTGCTCGATACATTGGCGACCGGCTCGGTTTGCTCATCGGAAGATTCCACCACATTTTGACGGCTTCTGACGACCTGCGCGTCCGGATCGTAGATCTCCTCATTGAGATCGATCCGGTCAAAATCCATGTCGGCGGTCACGCGCACGATCGCCTTGCCGGCGCCGACGATCTGCTCCAGCATGGTTTGAATGCGGCGGCTGACATTTTGCTCGTAGGTCATTTTGTATTCGAGCTGGGTATTGGCCAGGGTGCCGGCTTTCTCATCTTCAGGCGTGCCTTTGTTCAGCACTTTGCCGGTGGTGTCGACCACCGTAACCTGTTCAGGTTTCATGTTTTCGATCGCCCCGGCCACCAGATTTACCACCGCCCGGATCTTTTCCCGCGACAGGTTTGAGCGTAACTTCAACAAAACCGAGGCCGACGGGGGTTTGCTTTCCTCGACAAATACGGACTCCTTCGGCATGACGATAAGCACACGGGCGTCGATGACTTCGCGAAACTCCTTGATTGTCCGGGCCAGCTCACCTTGCAGGGCCCGCTGGTAGTTTAACTTCTGAACAAACTCGGTGGCGCCGAAGTCATTCTCGTCGAAGATTTCAAAACCGACCGCTCCGCCGCGGGGCAGCCCTGATCCGGCCATGGCCAGCCGAACATCATAGATTTTCTCAGCCGGCACCAGGATGCCGCTGCCGCCGCCGACCAGTTTATAAGCAATGTTTTGTTCTTTTAGTTTTTCTACTACCTCGGCCGTGTCTTCCGGCGACATGTTGCTGAAAAGCGGCTGATAATCGATCTGGTTGGCCCAGAAAAACATCACGACAAAGCCGGCAACAACCAGACTCAATACGGCCAGCATGGTAATTTTTCGACTCAACGGCATTTGCCGGATAATATTGAACGTTTGTTCGAGGGCTGGGTTCATGACACCTTATTTCAACGGTAAAGGGTTAAACTTGAAGGGATGCGTATCAATCCGTTCGATGACAATTAGAACTGCATGCGCATGATTTCACGATAAGCTTCCATGGCTTTGTTGCGCACCTGAAGCATGTACCGCAAGGACAGATCAGCCTTGCCGATGGTCAGCATGCCTTCATGCACGCCCAGATCACCGTTGACTACTTTTTCAATGACATCATCCGCGGTATGTTGCTGTTGGTTCACATCTTTGACCGCTTTTTTCAACCGATCGGCAAACCCATCGTTTTTTTCAGACGCGGGAGATGCGGGACCTGGGGAGGGAAGAAGTTGTCGATTTCCAATCTTGATTTCGTTCATGTGTTTGACCTGACTCCTAATGGTTTGAATTTTGAAATTTGAAACTGGAAATTTGAAACTTGGTAGCGGTATTTTAGCAACTATACTTACTCATACTTTAATTCAGTTCCAGACTCCAAATTACAGTTACCATCTGCTTTCAAAGGTGAAAGTAACAATTCATCCCTTAACAAGGCAAAAGCATGGTTTACGTTTTGGCCGAGTTTCAAGTTTCCAATTTCAAGTTTCAATCCTATCGGCCGATTTCCAGCGCTTTTACGATCATACTCTTGGTGTTGGCGATGGCCGCAGCGTTGGCATCATAGGCCCTGCGGGCGACAATCATGTCCGCCATTTCAACCAGATGATTGACATTGGGCATGGCCACGTAGCCGGTAACCGGATCGGCATCCGGGTGGGCCGGGTTGTGAACCAGTCTGAATTTCTCTCCGGATTTCACAATTTCGCTGACCTGCACGCCGGTGGGTTGTTCGGTGGCCCGCCCGAACACTTTTTTAAAATCTTTTAATCGCTGCTCTTCATAAACCACCATTTTGCGGCGATAAGGGCCGCCTTCTTCGGTCTGGGTGGTTTCCAGGTTGGCCAGATTTTCCGCCACAACATTCATTTTGGTCCGATTGGCCGTCAAACCGGTCGCGCTGATACGCATTGCCCTAAGCAGATCCATTAGCGCCCTCCTTCAACGATGGCGTGCCGGATGAGGCCCATTTTACGGATCAGCATTTCGACACTGCTTCGATATTTGATGTTGTTTTCCACCAGGCTGTTCATCTCAACATCGATGTTCACCTGTCCCTGGTCATAAGGATTGCCGCTGAACGGACGTTCCCGGCCGGCCAGGTCGGCACCGGGTTGTCCGGTAACGTGTCCGGGATGGGTCCGTGCCAGGCCTTCTCCATTTTTGGACATTTCCCGGTTCAAGGCTGCTTTGAAGTCAAGGTCCTTGGGCTGGTAGCCGATGGTATCAACATTGGCGATGTTGCTCGTGATCAACCGATGCCGTTTGACGCTCACGTGCAGGGCCTTGCCCAACAATTTCAGTGCATGATCGCTTACAAATGAATCCGACATAACCCCTTCCTTTTAACGAAGTTCAAATTCTGTCTGTCGAGAAATAAAGCAAATAATATGCCGAGGCTCGGAGGGCTGCCAGCACGCTTTGTGTCATATGGCCATCTTGAATCGTGGCGGGACAAAACCGTTCACGGGGTAAAAACATCCCCCCCGAACTAGTGTCCATCCCCAAATAGTCGCTTTTGGTTCAGGACGGCGTTCCCGCCTAATTGCAACCCTCGACGCAGCCTTGCTACGCCTGCGGTCGCAATTGGACTGCGGCCTTGGCCTGAACCAAAAGCGACTATTTCCTGATGGACACGAACCAAGGGCGCGCGAACTTTTTTAATCATATTGGTGCCAAACACTTTAGGCGAGCCGCAGCTCCAATTGGAAATACTTCGAAGTCCGGGGCCTTCCTCGGACGCGAATCCGGTGCCTGCCCCTGACGCGAATCCGGGACCTGCCCTGACGTGAATCCGGGGCCTGCCCTGACTCGAATCCGACGCCTGCCCTGACCCGAATCCGGCGCCTGCCCTGACTCGATCCGGGGTTCGCCGCAATGACGCAGAAAAACACGCCGTCACCCCGGCGAAAGCCGGGGTCCAGAATCCAAAAGACAAGATACCTTTTTGCTTGTTTTTCGCGAACCCTTAGCCTGACGGCTATGCAGTTGAAGGGGATAGGAGGGTGTCAGACATTGAAAATAGGGAGAACACCCTCCTGGCCCCTAAAGGGGAGGGGTATCCCTGGGAAGAAATTTTTACGGTGACCAAACCCACTTAGGTTTTGAATTTTATGGGTATCCGATTTATTTTCTCATGCAGAGACGCATAGATCGCAGAAGAGGTATTATTTTTTACCCCTTCTGCGATCTCTGCGCCTCTGCGTGAAACTTTTCGGTTCAATGAACAAAACAGTTCGAGATCTGCCAATACCATCGAGGCATCTTTGCGATACGGCCTGGATTCCAGAGCCCACCCCATCGCCGTCAGGCCAAGACGATCAATAAACAAAAAAAGGTATCTTGTCGTTTAGATTCTGGACCCCGGCTTTCGCCGGGGTGACGGCGTGTTTTTCTGTGTCATTGCGGCGAACCCCGGATCGAGTCTGGGGCAGGCCCCGGATTCGGGTCAGGGCAGGCCACGGATTCACGTCAGGGCAGACCCCGGATTCGCGTCAGGGCAGCCCCCAGCATCCGGTTACAAATGATCTCCATCCGCAATTCTTAATTTTTAATTCATAATTCTTCACGGGCTCATGGGGTTCCCCCCCCTCATCCCATTTTTTCTTTGTATTCGTTGAGTTTATTTCGAAGGGTGCGGACGCTGATGCCCAGCATTTTGGCGGCATGGGTCCGGTTGCCGTTGGTGCGATCGAGAGTGTGAAAAATAAGCTTTTTTTCAACTTCTTTTAGCGGTGCGCTCATCAAATCGGCCGGCAATTCACCGTTCGGTGGCGTGTTGCCAACCGCTTCTTCAATAAATAAATCGCGGGCATTGATCGCTTCGCCGTCACAGAGCAGGACCGCCCGCTCCATGATATTCTCTAACTCCCTGACATTACCTGGAAAAGACAAGCCAACCAGTTTTGTCACCGCGTCATTTGTCATTTTTTTGACATCGCGTCCGTCAAGGGCGTTATATTTTTCGATGAAATGATCCGCCAGCAAGGGAATATCGCCGGCACGTTGACGCAAAGGCGGAATCTTTATCGGCACCACATTGAGACGGTAAAACAGATCAGAGCGAAACTCATTCTTCTCGATGGCCCGGCCAACGTCACGATTGGTGGTGGCGACTACGCGGACATCCACTTTCAGCGGGTGACTGCCGCCCACCCGGTCAACCTCCCGTTCCTGCAACACGCGCAATAATTTGGCCTGCAGGTGAAGCTGCATTTCCGTGATCTCGTCCAGCAGAATCGTCCCCCCGTCGGCAAGTTCGAATTTGCCGGGTTTGCGGGAGACCGCGCCGGTGAAGGCGCCCTTTTCATGGCCGAACAGTTCGCTTTCCAGCAATGTTTCCGGCAGGGCGCCGCAATTGATGGCAACAAACGGTTTAGCCTTGCGCTGGCTGACCTGATGGATAAGCCGGGCAAATAATTCCTTGCCGGTGCCGCTTTCGCCTTGTATCAAAACCGAAGCGCGGCTATCGGCAACCTGTTGCGCAAGTTTGATGAGTTGCTGCATGCTCGGGTCCTGAGTAACGATGGTGGGCGCCGTTGCCTGTGCCGCCGCAGGGGTGCAGGAACGCAGACTTTCTTCCGGTGTGACGATATGCTGGACAGTCAACCGCAATTTATCCCGGTCCAATGGTTTTGCCAGCACGTCAGCAGCGCCGGCTTTCATTAATTGCACGGCCTGATCGACCGCGGCGGTGGGGGTCAGGCAGACGACTTTAACGGCGTCATCGTGTGCCTGCAGGTTTTGCAGCAAATCAAAGACACTCATCTCCGGCAAATTGCCGTCGGCAATGATCAACTCGAACCGGTTCTGTGAAACCTGAGTCAGCGCATCCTTGCCGTTGGGGGCTGTCGTGACGCGATAACTCCATGTTTCCAACGCCTGGGTCAACGCCATGCGTTCCTTGGGATCGCTTTCGATTAGAAGAATATTCAAATTCGCCATCTGTTTTTAAATTATATCTTCAATTGGTTTTACTTTTTCAGTTTCACTTCCAGTTCGATTTCTCTTATTTTTTCCTGGGCCAGCTTGGACCAGAAAGAGTCGCCGGCAATCATGATATCTTCGAATATCTTTTTGGCGTCCTTGAATTTCTTGTCCTTGCGGTAGGCCTCGCCCAAGGCAAAGCGCAGATCGTCGGGCTTTACATTTTTGCCGGCAAATTTAATCGCCATGTTCAAGGCGTCCGTCGCCTTGGCGTACTTGCGCTGTCGGCTGTAAATATCCCCCAGCAGCCGGTAGGCATCGGAAATGTCTTTAAAGTAGCGATTGGGCGCGGCCGCCAACAGGTTGATGGCCTTGATCAGTGTTTTGCCGGCCGCATTCAACTGGTTGATCCCCATATGGGCTTTGGCCTGGCTAATCATGATCAAGGCTTTGTTTTTCTCCCCCTTGACACCTTTCGCCGCGGCACGCAAATGTCGAATGGCCGCTTTAAATTTTTTGTTGTCAATGCTGATTTGTCCCATGCGCAAATGGGCGTCGGCGCTTTGGGCGGTGGCGGGGAACGCTTCAGTGTACTGCCCGAGTATCTTTAACGCCTCCTGCGATTGACCGGCTTCATGCAACGCCGTCCCCAGAGAGTAGAAATAAGCCGGCGTGGACCGGTTCTTTCTGGTTAAATAATAGGATTTTTTAAACATCGTGGCCGCGGGCGCATGCAAATGGCCTTTCATGTAGGCACGGCCCACAAGCAAAAAAACTTCGGCGTTGTCAAAGCTTTTGAAGTATTGTTTGTCGTTCTCAAAGCGCTGCAGCACATCGGGGTATGCATTGCGTTTCAATAATTTCTTGAAAAGCGAGGTGTAGGCGGTCTGCATTACAAAAACGGCATCCTCACGCAAATTGCCGGCACCTGCTTTTAGCAGTTCGCGCACGGTTTCAATACTGTTTTCAAATTCTCCGAATTTATCCTGCAGTGTGGCCAGGCGCAAACGCGCCAGATTGGCCATGGGATGCTCTTTATAATCGGCAATGACCGTATTATACAGATTTTCTTTTTCAGCCCGGTTTTTCAGGTATTGGGCCAGGCGCATAGAGCTGATCACGAAACCGTCCGTACCGGGAAATTTTTCAGACACCAGCCGATACATGTTGATTGCTTTGGCGGTCTTTTTCTCGTTGTGCAAGATGTCGCCGAGGCGCGTCAGCACCAGATGGTTGTCTTTCATATCAGGGAAATAATTATAGGCCTGCGACAAGGCTTGCCGAGCCTTGGCATATTGTCCGATCTGGTAATAGATATTGCCGATGTTGACCAGAGCGGCGTCGGTTTCAAACACCTTGCGCGGATCGGTTTCAATTACTTCCGAGATTACTTTGAGAGACTCCTTGAATTGATTCAACTCGAACAGGGCGTTGCCGAGCGCCAATTTGGCATCGATGATATACGCCCAATCCGGGTAGTCGTTCACAATTTTGCGAAAATTGGCCGTGGCCAACCGCAACCGCTTCCGTTTGACGTAAAGACGACCGAGTTCGAGCAGCACTTCGGGGGTGCCCGAATAATCCGGGTAGCGATTGAGGATGATTTTAAAGTAACCCTGGGCTTCCGGGTTGTTGCCCAACCGGGTGTAGATTATGCCGAGGGCGGCCATGCCGAACGGCGCGTAGGGGGAGTCCGGATACGTATTGATGGCGTCCTGAAAATATCCGGCGGCTTTTAACAGGCGCCCCGCACCGGCGTCGGCATGCCAGTTGAAGTAGCTGAAGGCTTTGAGAAACTGCGCCTCTTGGGGACAGGCGGGGGCCGCCTCGCCCTCCGGACGCGGCTGGCTGAGCATCGTGAACAGGTTGCGCCAGCGCTTGTTATGCGCGAAACTCAGGGCGCTATCCAAAAAGTCGCGCTGCTTGCAATCCGACTTTGCCATGGCTGCCGGCAGATCTTCAATGGTGCCGAGCGTCTTGGGTGTCAGCCTTTTATCGGTCTGTTTGATCACGCTGACCAGCGGTTTCGCAGGTAATTGCGATGGTGTTTCTACGGGTTGGCCGGCGTTCGTAGCTGGGCGGTCATCACCGGCAGACGTTGTCTGCGTCACAGGCGTCACCGCCTCCTGCTCGGAGCGGACCTGATCCGCCGCCGGTTTTTTTGTCTTTACCTCCGGAGCGGCTGTCTGGTCGACTTCGGGCTGGCCGGCGCTTACCAAAGGCCGCGCTTTTTTATGGCCGAAGCGATTGTGCCGGGTTTTATGATAGGGCGTGTCACCGGTTATCAGGATGACGCGCAAGATGCGCTGTTGGTCATCCCAGTCGTGGGTCACCCGCTTCACATCACTTTTGGTGTTCAGATAAAAAGCAACCACCTGTCCCGCCAGGGGTTTTACACGCACTTGCCGTACAACATGACCGGCGGGCACACCAGTGTTCGTTTCAGCGGCCATGCGCGCGTTTTTGAACGCGATCACACATTCACGTTGATCAACCTGGGTCACTTTGTACGGCACGTTGCCGCTGAGTTTTATGCGAACTTCATGCGATTTGGTGTTAAACTGAACGCTCTCAATGACGGCCGCTTCAGCCCGGCCATGCGCCCAGTAAGGTGCAGCGAGGCTCAGTAGCAGACTAAAGGCGATGGCCACGCGGATTGCAAAACTTCGGTCAATCCAGTTATTTTTTTGCTTGCGGTTCATTCAATCCAGGCCTGCGGATGCAAACGGTTCTGAGAAATCGAGATGTTGGTGAAGTGTGCCGGTCAATATATGCAGATCAGATTTGCAATAACATCCACTGTCATTAATGCAAATAAATTATTATGTTTTATGCCATTTTGACCGGTTTCGGTCAAGCGCCCCAAGGCGGTTGATACAACAGGCCATAACGGATTGCAGCAAACAGCATGCCACCTGTTGTTCGTCTATTCGTGGGGGGATTGCACTGCGTTGTCTACTTTGGCGGTCATGATCTACAAAGGGGATATGTGCCGAAGATGGGATGGGATTCCCGGGAATACCGCCGTCATTTTTTTGACATGCGTAAAAAAAAACCGCGTCCGGGTTCAGTCGGTGGCCTCGAGTTTCATCTTCTTGATTTTTTCCACCAGGGTGGTGCGATTCATTTTTAACAGCTCGGCGGCTTTGGCCTTGATCCAGTTGGTTTGATTCAAGGCTTGCAGGATCAAAGTGCGCTGGTAATGTTCCACAGCATCGTTGAAACCGATCCCCTCTTCCAGAGTGATGGTGGCGGAGGGCGGTTCGGAAACCGATTTACCGCAGACTCTTTCGGGCAGATCGGATAATTCAATGGTCGGTTCCTCGACCAATACCGACAAACGCTCAATCATGTTTTCCAGTTCGCGCACATTGCCGGGCCAATCATAGCGCATCATGGCTTTACGCGCCTCATCGGAAAAGGTCTTGACCCTTTTCTGGTCGGAGCGACGCCGACCGCCCAGCCGCTTGAGGAAAAAATCGATCAGCAAGGGAATATCCGATTTGCGCTCGCGCAACGGGGGGATGCTTATGGGAATAACATTCAACCGATAGTACAAATCCTCGCGGAACGTCCGCTCCTCGATGGATGAGATCAGGTCTTTGTTGGTAGCGGCGATTACCCGGATATCGACCTTTTGGGATTTGGTGCTGCCGACACGTTCAAACGTCTGTTCCTGCAACACCCGCAAGAGCTTGACTTGCAGGTCCGGACTCATGTCGCCGATTTCGTCGAGAAAAATCGTCCCCTCGTTGGCCATTTCAAACCGGCCGATGCGGGTGCGGTGCGCACCGGTAAAGGCGCCTTTCTCATGACCGAAAAGCTCGCTTTCAAGCAGTTCGCCGGGAATCGCCCCGCAGTTGATAATCACCAACGGTTTGTCGCGCCGATCACTGTTGTAGTGAATGGCGCGGGCAATGAGTTCCTTGCCGGTGCCGCTTTCGCCGGTAATCAAAATGGTGCTGCCCGATTGGGCGACCTTTTCCACCGCTTTGAAAACTTTTTGTATTTTGGGACTCTCGCCGACCAGTTCACCGAATTTAAAACCCCGGGCGCCGTCTTCACGACGTCGCTTCAAACCGGTGAGTTTACGCGATTGGGGGGCATTGCGAATGATTTCGGCCAGATCGTCGATGTTTTCGGACACGCCGATAAAATCGAACGCGCCCCGCTTTATTGCAATGACCGAATCCTTAATGGAGGCTTCCTTGGCGAAAACGATACATTTGGTTTGCGGACAATTGGCCGTTAAATAATCCAGCAAGTTATTTCCGGAAGCATCCCGGGTGTCCAAGGCCGCAAGGACGAATTGAAAAAGTTGATCGGTAAAAAAGCCTGAAGTCAGATCGCGTGTGCCGATTAGCTGCACTTGAAAACCATCGAGATTTTTCAAAGAACCTACAAGAACATCAGAGACGCCGGGATCGTCTTCAACTACGAGAATTGTAGGCATAGTCACCTTCAAAATATTTAAGTCTGACTAACGGGGGTCGGCGTAACAACCCGACATTCCCGAAAAAAAAGGCCACTTAAGTAATGAATATACTCCTATAGCGCAAAAGTCCCGATTATCCAAATATTTTTTCTAATTTTTCAGTGATCGCTTCGGCTGTAAAGGGTTTGACTACGTAGTTGGACACGCCGGCTTGCACGGCATCGATGACGTTTTGTTTTTGTGCCTCGGCTGTAACCATCAAAAAGGGGATCTCTTTCAGGTCGTCACTCGCACGGACGGCTTTGAGCAACTCCAGTCCGGTCATTTTCGGCATGTTCCAATCGGAAACGATCAGATCGACTTTATTTTTCTTGAGTTCTTCCAGGGCCGTTGTGCCGTCATCCGCTTCGACAATGTTGGTAAAACCGATCTGTTTCAAGATGTTCTTCATGATTCGGCGCATTGTCGCGAAATCGTCCACAATCAATATCTTCATGGACAGATCCATTGCCATTGTTAGTCCTCCTTTTTTAACGAAAACGTGGGTGTACCAAAGTCATATTTTTTTAGATTGTGCCCATCGATAAACCTTAGGCAATTATAACCGATTTTGCAATCGACCATTCAGGCCGACACCTTAATTATCGATACACACTTCGATGGTGAAGTTGCCCCCGTCGGTGGTGAACGGGATTGCGATTTTCGGTCCGCTCGTAATGTGAGCGATCCGATGGTTTTTACCGGTGATGACCGACGGGATCGCCCCCTCGAAAACCCGACCCTGCTCTTCCAACTGCCGCCGGGCCTGCCCTGAAATCATATTGGTCAACTCGCCGACCGCGTCGGCAACTTCGCTGTTGAGCTCGGCCATTTCCTCGCCAAACATATTCGACACGACTTTCAAAATACACGGCTCATCAAACGTCACCGAAACGGTTCCATTTGCTTCGCCGGTCATACCGATTACGCCGGTGACATCTCCTTTGGCAATATCATCCTTCTTTAAATAAGGCTTGCCCGCAGTGGATTTTATGAAAGCCATTGTTTCTAAAACGCTGATGGTTGCGTTTATGAAAGGGTTAATTAGTTTGGCGTCCAATGGGTTTCCTCCTTTATGTCTGCATCGCGCTTAAGGATCAAGCAGATCGTTGGCTGTTTATTCTCACAAATTATAAATCCAATTAAATGAAGTCCGGAAATTGAACATCCGGAAATGCATTTTTAGAGCGGAAACCGAAAGCGAATCAAAAAAGGCCGGCAGTGAACTTTAGAATCGATCGACCAGATGCCATACCGGGTTTGGGCCGGATTTTCAGGCAATGTCATCCGGTTCGGATGAATTATAGCGTACAATATTTTTCAAATGTGAATAACTGTCAAGATCCATCGATTCAAATGCGATGGCGATGCCCTTTTCGCTTTGACGCGCCACCCTGCCGTTGATCTTCAAGGCAATCTCGTCCACCATGCCCGTTAAAAAGATCCGGACACGGCATTTGGTGCCCACCGGGCTGGTTTCGCCCGTCTCGATAAAAATGCCCTTCAGGCTTAAATCTTTGGAATTGCCATCCATCTGAAATTCATTTTTGTCGGTGGTCACCACAATGCGGGTTTGAAAACCGACCCGCGCGTTCTCGCGCCTTTCCCTGGTATTGGAATCACTCATGGCAAGCCTGTTAAGTTTGACCGTTCATATTGCGACACGGTCTTGTGTGTCCATGGCTCAAGGCTCATCCTGAAGCTCTTTGGCCTGGCGTATTATTTCGCGTTGCTGACTGAACGTGCAACTGATCAACAATTCTCTTTCACGTTCGGTGATGTCTAAAAACTTGACCCCCACGAGGCTATGACGGTCACTTTCCGGATGGGGTGAGATACGAACCACCTTTGCACATACTTTGAACAGACCCAATGGAAATCCCGGCAGTTCGAGCGCAATTTGCAGCAGTTGGCCCTCGGCAACATTGCCGGTGATCTTTAAACTGGCGCCCGATCCGCTGATATCCTCGGTTTCCACAACATCGACAAAATCTTTCGACACCGCCTTGTCGTCCAGTAACCGCAAGACACGATCCAGTTTTTCATCGATCTGGTTTAAATGGGCGGCAAAGTAATACAAAAAAGCATTGGCGCGATCCCACCGCTGTTCATTTGCCAGATGAGCCAGGTTGGTGGGCAACGGGGGAATCGTCGCCTTCATGGCACGAATCTTCTCGTATTGCCGGGCTGTCAGGGGCACGGCTCTGGCGCGCGTGCAGATCGTTGACCGCACGAATTCGCGTTTTTCTTTGTCTTTAGCGTCGGTCATCAATTTCCTGCTAAAAGATCCGGATTAAAAAAACAAGTTGATGTTCGGCAGACAAATTAGAGGCGGCAATTTGACAGGATTCGGTGTCTGAGCCTTTTTTTCTATAACACTAGGTTGGAAATGTGTAAACCCCTTAAACAATTCAAATTGCCGTCAAAAGGTACCATTTCCGGATGGACATTAGCCGGTCGGCGAGGGCAATGCGTCCTGCCGGTGCAGTTCCAAAAACACTTTGACGACGTCGGGATCGAACTGCGAACCGGAACAGTCTGTCATGATGTTGATAATCTTTTCCTGGGGCATGCGACGCCGGTAGGCGCGGTCCGAGGCCATGGCGTCATAGGCGTCTGCAACCGATAAAATACGCGCCAACAACGGAATCTGTTCGCCTGCCAGCCCATCCGGGTAACCCTTGCCGTCAAACCGTTCGTGATGGTTATGGATGATCTGACGTTCTTTATCCCAAAGCCCCAGGTGGGCCACGATTTCGGCGCCCATCGCCGGGTGCGCCTTTATTTTTTCATACTCGTCATTCGTCAATTTGCCGGGTTTGAGCAAGATATCGTCCCGCACACCGATCTTGCCGATATCATGCAGCGGGCCTGCAAATTTGAGCACTTCCAGTTCCTCACTGGACAGCCCGACATGCTCTCCGATCGCCACCGCAATAGCGGTGACCCGGTTGGAATGCTGCTGGGTGTAGGGATCACGCGCCTCGATGGCCTTGACAAAGGCATACATGGTCGCAAAAAGATTGTCATAGATATTTTCATAAAGCGCCAGGTTTTCAATCGACCGCGATGCATTGGCGGTTATTGAGCTCATGTAGTAGAGATCTTTTTCACTAAAGCCCTCCGGGCCGTTGCGCTTGATCCCGGTCAAGACACCGAACACCTTCTCACGAATTTTCAACGGAACTGCCATAAAGGAATGAATTTGGGGGGAAAGGCGGCGCACCGATTTATTATTATTGGCGATCAAAAGCGGAATCTCGTCGGCGGCGATCTCCTTGATCAGCGCCGCGATCGGCTCGGGTGCCTGCGTGTCTTTTTGACGCAATTGCCCGCCCAATTGTGCGACCGTTTCCGCCTGGCCTTGTTTGGTGCAGCATTCGGCGGCGGCAATGCGAAACGGGTCCCGAATCGACTCGTTTATCAGATAAAAGCAGGCCTGTTCGGCCGGTGTGATTTCGGTGGCCATCTCGACGATCCGGGTGAACACCTGGGCGCTGGTGCTTAACGACGAAAAACCCGACATAATTTTGTTCAGCAGGCGCAGTTCCTCAACCTTGTAAGATAACTCCCGGTTTAGCTTTTCGATGCGCGCCTTGCTTTCAACCTCTTTTTTCAGCAGGATATTTTCAGCGAACAACTGACGCTCACGCAGAACCCGCTCGACGCAAAGTTCCATCTGACTGAGGTTGACCGGCTTGATCAAAAAATCGACGACACCGTTTTTCAAGGTGCGGATGGTGTTTTCCAGAGACGGATAGCCGGTCATGATAATAACCGGCAGGGTGTTGTCCTTGAGCCGGATACGCTCGGCAAGCTCCAACCCATCCATCTGCGGCATATTGATATCGGTAAAGCAGCAATCGACATTTTCATTATCAATAATTTTTACCGCTTCAAAACCGTTGCGCGCCGTCAGGACATCATACCCTTTGCGCTGAAAATACTCGCCGGCAATTTCGAGGATACTTTCCTCGTCATCGACAAACAGTATCTTTTCTTTTTTTTCCTGGACCATTAACTCGCTCAAACCCAATCCCTTGTTATTCAACTGCGTCCGGTCACAGGCGGTAAATACACGCCCGGATACAAATTAACTTTAAAGTAGGTATTGATATTATCGACCAAATTGTGAAAAGATTTATCAGTTTTATAGTTTTTTTCACGGCGTTAGGAAAATCGCTATACTGTGTCAACACCAGCGATAACTTTAAAAATAAAAACCCACATCAAAATCAAATGACCCCATCAGACACCCCCAAATTACTGGCATTTTACGGCAGCCCGCGTCGCAACGGCAATACAACCACCCTGCTCAATGAAGCGGTGGCCGGCGCCCGTCAGGCCGGCGCCCGGGTACGCGAATATACCCTGCGGGATCTAAAACTATCCCCCTGCCTGGAAATTTACGGTTGCAAGCAAAACGGACGCTGCATCATCAATGATGATTTTCAGCAAATCTATGATGACATCCAAACCTGCGACGGCATCATGCTGGCATCGCCCATTTTTTTCTACACCGTCAGTGCCCACACCAAAATTTTGATGGATCGCTGTCAATCATTCTGGGTGAAAAAAAACTGGGTGACATCCACACCGCCCAACACGCTGCGGCCGCCACGCCCCGGTTTGTTCATATCCGTGGGGGCAACCCGGGGCAACAAACTGTTTGAAGGCGCGCTGTTGACGGTACGCTATTTCTTTGAGGCCATCGACACGCGCCTCTGGCAATCACTGCTTTATAAAGGATTGGATTCTGAAAAGGATATCCGGCAGCATCCGGCGTATCGCAAGGAGGCGCACACCACGGGCGGTGCGATGGTTGAGCATTTGAGGTCCGGCGGGGTTTGATCTGTTGGAGGTACCGGAGTCAGCCCTACGCCACTGAATCGGCCACCGACTCCGGGTCTGCGAAATTTAAACGATCTCTTCCAAGGCCGACATGACCGCGTCATATTCCGGTTCATCGGCAACTTCCGGCACCAATTGTTTGTAACGAACGATCCCTTTCTCATCGACGATGAGAACCGCGCGTGCCAACAGCCGCAACTCCTTGATCAGCAAACCGTATTTTTCGCCGAAATCGGCATTTTGATGATCCGAAAGCGTCACCACCTTATCGACGCCGGCAGCCCCGCACCATCTTTTCTGCGCAAACGGCAGATCCATGCTGATGGTCAAAATGACCGTCTTGTCGGCCACCTTGCCGGCGGCCTCGTTAAACTTGCGTGTTTGCACGTCGCAAACCGGCGTATCCAGGGAAGGGACCGCGGATATTACAATCACCTTGCCCTCAAACGAAGATAACCGCACCGGCTGTAGATCATTATCCAACACCACAAAATCCGGCGCCTGTTCCCCCACATTGACCTCGGTTCCAACCAGGGTCAACGGATTGCCTTTCATCGTGATAAGGCCTCTTTTTTCCGTCATATTCCGCCTCCTTTTGATTTACATTTGAATTGTCATGAATTTACGAATTGCAACTATATTAAGACCGAATCCGCATGATGCAAGAAGATTCAAATTTGACATTTGGCCGTCATTTGATATGGGGAACTTTTTAATTTCATTTTTTCAAAGAGGTCCCCTTGCGTTTCTTATTTCTGGAACCCTTTTACGGCGGCTCGCACCGTGAATTTGCCGACGGTTTGATTGCCCATTCCAGCCACCGGATCGATCTGGTCACCTTACCCGCCAGATTCTGGAAATGGCGCATGCGCGGCGCGGCGCTCCACTTTATCGAAAACATCCCCGCGTTGGACCGCTACGACGGCCTGATCTTGAGCGATCTGATGAGCCTGTCCGATTTCAAGGCGCTTGCCGGTGATGCCTGTCCACCCGCGTTCGTCTATTTCCATGAAAACCAGCTCACCTATCCGTTGGCGCCGGGCGAAAGCCAGGATTACCAGTTCGGCTTCACCGACATCACCACCGCTCTGAATGCCCAGCGAATCGCGTTCAATTCCCACACCCACGCCAACGCGTTCCTGGAAGCCGTCCCCGCATTCATGAAAATGATGCCGGAATACCGCCCTGACTGGGTCACGGCCAACATCCGCGCCAAAACCCGGGTGTTGTATCCCGGTTGCAGCTTTGCTTCTCAAACCGAAAGGCTGCCGCCGCCCGATCTTGATCCGCCCCTGATCATCTGGAACCATCGCTGGGAATTCGACAAAAACCCACACGATTTTTTTGATGCGCTGGATGCGGCCCTGGCCCGGGGGCTCGAATTCAGACTGGCGTTGTTGGGCGAAAATTTCCAAATGGTGCCCAAACCCTTTATTTCCGCCCGCAAGCGCTATGGAGAGCGTATTGTCCAATACGGCTACGTCGCTTCCCGCCGCGCTTACTTTCGCTGGCTTGAACAGGGTGCCATCGTCATCAGCACCGCGGACCAGGAAAACTTCGGCCTGTCGGTCGTCGAAGCGATCCGGCACGGCTGTTATCCGCTTTTACCCAATCGGCTGTCCTATCCGGAACTGATCCCGGACAAATTCCATTCGCAAGTACTGTACACCGACCAGACAGACCTTGTCACCAAACTGACCGGCCTGCTCAACGACTACCCATCGTGTGACCTTGCGCGACAGATTCTGGCCAACGAAATGACGCGGTTTGCATGGCAGAATCAGATCCAACACTACGACCGGCTCCTGACCGGATTGGCCGCCGCAAAAACATCGCCGCCATGAAAGCGCCGGCCGGCGCCTCTCCCGCCTTAGGGCTCGCGCAAAAATAATTTTACATTTTAGGCGCCCGGATTTAGATCAGATCGGACCAAGATGAACTGAAGCCGGGATGCATAAAGCCCTTACACCACAATGTGGGCGTCCACAGGCATTTTTTAACAATAAAGATTAACCGATTAACTACAGTTTTATATAGATCGCGCCGATAAAGAAGACAGCATTTCATCTTAATCCCAAACGGCAAAACAAATGGACAAAGCCTCATTTACCGGTATCGTCTCCGGCATCATCCTGATTATCAGCGCAATCGTCATCGGCGGCGACGTTCACAATTTCGTCAATTTGCCCGGTCTGATGATCGTCGTCGGCGGCACCATGGCGACCACCCTCTTCACATTTCAGTTCAAGGATGTTGTGGCGTCCTTTAAAGCCGCCTACTATGTTTTCTCCGAAGACAAGGACGATCCCAACCGCATGGTGTCGACCATGATCAAGCTGTGTCACGTCAGCCGACGGCAGGGACCGCTTGAACTGGGCAATATCAAAACCAAATCACGTTTTCTAAAAAAAGCGTGCAGTCTGATCGCCGACGGCTCCAGCGAGGAGGTGATCCGCCAGGCCCTGCGCACCGAGATTGAATCGATGAAAATGCGCCATTTTATCGTCCAGGATGTCTTTCGCAAAATGGGGACCTATTCCCCGGCTTTCGGCATGCTGGGCACCCTGATCGGCCTGATCCAGATGCTCAGCCGCATGGAAGACCCGTCCACCATCGGGCCGGCCATGGCCGTGGCCCTTTTGACGACATTTTACGGCTCGCTGTTCTCCACCATGTTCTTTTTGCCGATCGCCGGCAAGCTCAAAGCGCGCACCATCCTGCAAGTAATCAACCTGGAAATCATGTTCGAAGGCGCCATCTCCATCATGGAAAACAACAACCCGGTAATCGTTTACGAAAAACTCTCCTCCTTCATACCGGCCAAAATCCGTAAACCGCTAAGTTCCATAAGACCCGTGGGTGCATGAGCAAAAACGATTCGCCGATACATTCCCTTTTTTTGGAAGAAGATGAACAGGCCGGCGGCTGGCTCGTCACCTACGCTGATCTGGTCACCCTGCTGCTGGTCTTTTTCTTGTTACTCTACTCCATGTCCACGTTGAACCTGGAACGCTTCAAGAACGCCCTGGCATCGATCCAGGTCAGCCTCAACGAAGACCGGCCGGCGGCCCAGCTTATCCGGATTGCCGAAATCTCCCAACAAACAAATCAACCGTTTGTACTGGAACGGGCCAGCGGCCTGCGCACGGAAAAAAAAGACATCCTGCAAGACCTGACGGAATACATCGAAGAAGAAAATCTGGGCGACCATATCATCTACTACCAGTCCCAGGGGAGAATTATCATCCAAATCCGGGGGGCGGTTCTGTTCGGGTCGGGTCAGGCCGATATCAACCGCACGGCGTTTCCGATACTCGGCGACATTTCCACCCTGCTCGAAGAATACGCCGATTACAGCATCAACATCAAAGGCCACACCGACAACCAGCCGATCGCAACAGCGCAATTTCCCTCCAACTGGGAGCTGTCGGCGGTGCGCGCCACCAGCGTCCTGAAGTTCTTCATCAGTGAAGGGATCGACGCCAGACGCCTGACCGCCACCGGTTACGGCGATCTCATGCCGTTGGTGCCGAACACCACCCCTGCAAACCGGGCCCAAAACAGAAGAGTTGAATTCGTTCTGGAAAAACAGGAACCCTGGCAATAGCAGGATCGGGTGGGCCATGCCCACCAGATGGCCCGTTATCGGCAAAAACGCCGCGAGCCCTTGGGTCACTACTTTACAAACATTTGTGCATGCGCCCCGGAAGATCTTTAGCCAGAAACCGGGCCAGATGCCGGGCACACGCGACCACCGCTTCCAATGCGACACCGGTGTCGATGCCCAGCTTGTGCAGCAGATTCAGCGTATCTTCGGTGGCGATATTTCCGGTGGCCCTGGGGATAAAGGGACAGCCGCCCATTCCGCCGAGCGAGGTATCAAAGTGCCTGACACCAAGATTGAGTGCTGTCAACAGATTTACCAATCCCAAACCGCGCGTGTCGTGCAGGTGCAACGCGAGCGGTGTCGAACCGGCCACGGGCCGTATCCGCTCCAAGGCATCGGCCACGGCACGCGGATGGGCCATGCCGGTGGTGTCGGCCAGCGCAAGCATGGTCAACCCCTGCGGGGCCAACCCCTGCGCAATACGCTCAACGCGCGCCATCGATATCCGCCCTTCATATGCGCATCCAAACGCACATTGAATGGAAACCCGCACGGCCAGCCCGGCCGCATGGGCTTGCGTCACCATGGCCTGCGCCTGGGTCAACGCCTGCTCATAGCCGATGCCGGCGTTTTTGCGCCCATGGGTGTCACTGGCTGACAGAGAAACCTCGACCAGGCGCAAGCCGGCCGCGATCGCCCGTTCAAGACCCCGCGGGTTGAGCACCAGGGCATGCACACGATCAAAAACGGCCCGCGGCAGGGCGGCCAACAGCGCCTCGGCGTCGGCCATTTGGGGCACCTTTTGGGGATTGACAAACGCGGTGACCTGGAGTTGCGGCATTCCCGCATCAAACAGTTTCCGGATCAGCTCTACCTTAAACGCCGTGGGGATCGGTTGTGCTTCAAACTGAAAGCCGTCGCGCGGCCCGACTTCGGTAAGCGTTACCTGAGAGGACAAAGTATTGAACATGTTGACTCCGTAGGGTTAATAGGGGCCATCGTACCGGTCGGCCGGTGTTTTGGCAATGGTTAAGAGCCGTGGAAAAATAAAATAAAAACCTTGACGAAGCACGGATTGGAACGGTACTTGAAGCCCACTTTTTCATTTTGCCAAGGGTTTGATTCAATGACAGCACACTCCCGGATGTCAACGGATGTCAAAGGCGGCGGCGGCAGTCTTCCTCTTGAACAACCTGAAACCGAGCACCGCAACGACCGCCCCTTGAAAATCTGCCTCTTGAGCTACCGGAGCAATCCGCACTGCGGCGGCCAGGGGGTCTATATCAAGTACCTGAGCCGGTCGCTGACCGCGTTGGGGCACCGGGTGGATGTGCTGTCGGGACCACCCTACCCCGATCTCGATTCGCCGGTGCGCCTGCTGCGCCTGCCAAGCCTCGATCTTTACAATCCCGAAGCCCTTTTCCGGGTTCCCACCATCGCGGAGCTCAACGATCCGGTCAACCTGATGGAGTGGCTCGGCGTGTCCACCATGGGCTTTCCCGAACCGTTCACCTTCAGCCTGCGCGCCTATCGCTACCTGCGCCCGCGCCTGGGGGCCTACGACATCATTCACGACAACCAGTGCCTGGCCTACGGCTTGTGGGCCCTGAGCCGGCTGGCACCCCTGGTGGCGACCATCCATCACCCGATCACCGTGGACCGTCAAATCGCCGTGCGTTCGGTCCGGTCACTTTATAAAAAACTCAAGCATTGGCGCTGGTATTCGTTTGTCGGCATGCAGAAACGAGTTGCCCGCCGCCTGTTGCGTATTCTCACCGTGTCGGTTTGCGCGGCCGACGATATTCGCCGGGAGTTCAACATCGACAGGGACCGTTTCCGAATCGCACCCAACGGTATCGACACCGACCTTTTTGTGCCCCAACCGGAAATTGAACGATGCCCCCACCGCCTGATCGTGACGAACAGCGCCGACACCCCCCTAAAAGGCTTGTACTACCTGCTGCACACCGTTGCCCGGGTCGCCGCGGTCCGGCCGGTGGAGTTGGTGGTGGTCGGGCAACCCAAAAAAAACGGCGGCATCGAACGCTTGATTCGAACCCTGGGTATCGGCGACCGGATCACTTTTACCGGCCGCATCGATGCGGCGCGCTTTGTCCGTCACTACGCCCGCGCCACGGCCGCCGTGATACCGAGCGTCTACGAAGGTTTTGGCCTGCCGGCCGGCGAAGCCATGGCCTGCGCGGTGCCGGTTATCAGCACCACCGGCGGGGCCCTGCCCGAAGTGATCGGCGACGGTGGCATGTTGGTGCCGCCACGCGATATCGGCGCGCTGGAAGCCGCCATCCACCATGTCTTCAATCATCCCAAATGGGCACAAGCCCTGGCTCTGAAAGGCTACAACCGCGTCCAAAGCCGCTTCACCTGGCGCAATACGGCCGAACAGACGGTGCGCGTCTACCGTGAGGCCATCGATGCTTACCGTTGACTTTAGCCGCCTTGATATCCCCGCCGACGCCCCGGCAGGCAGTTTTCGCATTCTTGATATCGGCTGCGGTTCGGGCCGCCACAGCGGCGCCGCCATCCAGTATCCCGCCACCCTGACCATCGGCGCCGATATCAAATGGACCGATGTCGTCCAGGCGCGCCAACGTATCCACGAACACCGTTACATGGGCGTCTGTAAGGGACGCTGGGGATTGACAACCACCGACGTCACGGCGTTGCCGTTTGAAAACGCCTGTTTTGATCTGGTTATCTGTGCCGAGGTGCTGGAACACATCCTTGACCACCACCAAGCGATTCGGGAACTGGTCCGCGTTCTAAAACCGGCCGGCGATCTGGTTGTCAGCGTCCCGCGCTTTTGGCCCGAAGCCTTGTGCTGGCTGCTTTCCAGACAATACCGCACCAGCGAAGGCGGTCATATCCGCATTTTTCGCCGCCACGCGTTGGTGCGCAGGGTTACAAGCAACGGCATGCATTTGCGCGGCACCCATCACGCCCATGGCCTGCATGCCCCCTTTTGGTGGCTTAAATGTCTGGTGGGACCGGAACGAATCGACAGCCGCCTGGTCAATTCATACCATCGGCTACTGGTCTGGGATATGATGCAGCGCCCCCGCACGACCGTACTGCTTGAACGCCTGTTGAACCCGGTGATGGGCAAAAGTCTGGTGATGTACTTTAAAAAAAACGGCTCCGGTAACGCACGGCCGTCATGACCCAAAGGCAAATTCCATGGCAAGCGACCCGACGTTGGTTTGAATCGGGACGATGACAACCGGCCGGGCGTCGCCATGATCGATGGGGTGGCCGGAGCCGCTCAACGCCGTGGCCAGAGACGATTTGCAATTGCGCCCCAAGCCTTCCAGGGCAATGTTGAGTTGCCCGCAGATCATGTTGGTGATTTCCCCCACGGCATCCTTGACATCATCATTCAATTCCGTCATCGGTTCGCCGAACATCTGCGACACCACATGCAGGATGCATTGCGCCGAATAACTGACCGCCACCGACCCCTCAACGTCTCCGGCAAACTGAATCATCCCGGTAACATCGCCCTGGGCCTGGGGGCCGCTTTTGGCAGTCGGCGTTTGCACATTTGCCTGAATCGCGGCCAGGGTTTTCAGCGTTTTCAGGGTCGCATCAATGATTGGGTTGACTAGTGCGGCATCCATAGGGCGCAATTAAGAATTTAAAATTAAAAGTTGTGATTTTTTTCGTTTAAAATGCATCCAACAGACCGGTCAGGGTCGTGTAGTTTTTCAGCTCTTCCAACCAGGACGACGGCAGGTCGGCGGCGTGTTCGGCGGCACCCAAAATCATGCCCACGGCCATGCCGCGGGCGGCGGAATCGCCACCGGCCATCACGTTTTCAATCAAGGCTTCCGGCAAATTGTCTTCGTAACGGGCCGTCAAATGTATCACCGCCGGCAAGGCCCCTTCAACGGCACACATCTGGCCGAACTGTTTGATGACCTCACGGGTCGGCCGGCCGGCACTCGCAATACCGGCCTCAATCCACTGGGCAAAAGGCTCCCGGTCAAAATGATCGGCCTTGGCGCGCTGCACGGCTTGCAGCGGTTTAGCGCCCTTTAGTACCGCCAGGACCACGCGCGCCAAAAACTCGGCGCTGTCGAGCACCAGCGGATGGTTATGGGTCAAGGCGGTTTGGGCCCGAACCGCTTCTACCATCGCGTCCGGATCGTTGTGATGGGCCGGGATCACCGGCGCGATCCGCGCGGCACCGCTAAAATCGGTTGAGGTTGAACCGGCCGACTTCGGCGGCCGGCCTTGCGCCAGATTTTGCAACGTAATCTTGGTGGCATGATCGACATACCCGTCGTACGCATCAAACAGGGCCTGCCACTGCCGGGCAAAATGATCGCGTTCAAACCGTTTATTCGCGGCGATCGATGCCAGCAGCACCAGAGTCTGGTCGCCGTAGTGGGTTTGATCCCCGCCTGTTTTGGTCGGATGATACCCATCCTTGGGCGGCGGCAACAAACGATCGACCCGGCCGATGGTCTCATCGATCAGTTGGGTATCATAGATCCAGTGTGCCCCCAGTGCCAGCGAATCAGCTACAAACGAGGCAATCACGGCGTTTTTTGCACACTTGCTCATCGGCTCCTCCCCTTTAAAAACAACATCAAAAAAAGAATCAGGCACTTGTAATCGTAAAAATCGTATCGAGTTTAACCACTTTCAGTAAATCATAAACAGCCTTGTTGGCATTTTCAATGGCCAGCCGCCCACCTTTGGAAGCGATCGCTTTGTAGAAAATCAGCATTTTGCCGATACCGGCGCTGCCGATGTAATTGACGCCGCCAAAATCAAACACAATCTGCTTGCAGTTGGACAGATCCAATTCATTGAATCCGGTCTTCAACTTATTGGCCCCCAGTTCGTCGATATCGCCGCGAAGTTCAATGCGAATGGAATCGCCTTGTTGATCGACAGTCATCTCCATTTTAAAAAACTCCTTTTTTTAAAAGTCGGTTGTATTCACTCGGCTCTGCGGACCAGGCAGGGATCAACCGTCATCGCTTGCGCCCGCCGGTGCAATGTCGGCTGCCGCCGGTTTCAAAGGCCGATGAAAAACAAGATGAATATGACGTCCGTGATCTTCCCACCAAAGTTGATCGGTCAGGTGGCGCATCAGGTAAATCCCCCGGCCGGACGACCGGGTCATGCCCTGCGGGTCGGTGGGATTGCCCAGCCGGTTGAAATCAAACCCCGGCCCACTGTCGATAACCTGCAAATGCAAATCATTGCCGAAGCGCCATCTGACCGTGATCGGTTTATCGAGTGCTTCGCCGTGACCATGCTTCCAGGCATTTAAAATCGACTCTTCCAGCACCAGGCGAAAATTCTGCCAGGCGTCGTCGATGCCTGATCGCGCGCCTTCGGTGGAAATACGCGCCGCCAGTGTTTTGATCTGCCCGGCCAGCGATTCCACCGAGTGCGGCCGAATCACCTGTTGCTCACAACGATTGTATGCTTCCACTTCAAGCCCGATGAGGGTCACGTCGTCAGCAGACGTATTTTTCCCGTCGGGGATCACGGTTTCGTCGCACAGGGCCGCGATCTTTTGCAACAGGTCCTGGCAGATGATGGCAACCGGCTTGGGAACCGGTTGCGTATCCAGCACATTGTGCGTCATTCGGCCCAGCCGCTCGCCATTGATTACAAAACTCCGGTTGCGCTGGGGCATTTCCGTGAGCCCGTCGGTATAAAGCACCAACCGGTCCCCTACCTGAAGTTGGATGCGGCCGGCAGTAAACGCAACGCCGCCGATCATCCCGATGGCCAAATTGCCGCCGGCTTGATCCGTGTCGGGAATCAGACGCACCTCGCGGCCCCGGATCAGGAGAAACGGCGGGTGGCCGCATGCCGCGTAGTGCATGGTCAACGACGCATGATCAATCTCAAGGGTGATGGCGGTAAGAAAATCAGCGGTGGCAAACGAATCCAGCTCACAAATCCGGTCGTTCAGGCAGGACATGGTTTGCGCCATTGTCAGCGTCCGGTCGTCGAGCAACTCATGATGAATCAAATCGGTGATGATACTGCGCAAGACGCAACCGACTTCATGACCGGACTGGTCTTTCAAACTGACAATCGTGCGGCCGGTGCGTCCCTCGTCGTCCGCGGCAATGGTTCGCAAAAAATAATGATCACCGCCCTCGGCGTAACAGCGCGCCGCCTGGGCCTGAGCGAACAATGCCAGTTTCGGGTTCAAGGGAGTATAGCGGGCGATCCGGCCGTTTACAAGCCCCAAAAGACTTTTCGACAGATCGATGCTTATGCTCTGCTTGCGCATCAGTTGCTTGATATCGGTGATATCGATCAGGCTTTGGACCACGACCTCCCGGTCGCCAACCGGAAAACGCGTGTGGGTGCGGCGAACATGAATCGTATGGTCCGAATCCGGATGCAGCACCACATCGCTGCCACCCCGGTCCCCGCATGGGATCTCGCGGGGGCACAGCCCAATTCGATCAACGCAGACAAAATCATGGTAATCCTTGCCGATCAGGGATGCAGGACGGTAGCCGAACAATTTGGCCCCAAAAGGATTGATATCGATGATGTTGCCCGCTTTGGCATCGATAACAACCACACCGGCCGGAATCGTGGCCATGATCATCCGCAGGTAGGCTTCGCTGTTTCTCAACTTCGCCTCGGCATGCTTGGCCTTGGTGATATCCTGCCCGAACCCGATAATCTCGATGATCCGGCCGGTGTCATCACGATTGACAATCGAGTTCCACGCAATCGTGATTTTTTGCCCTGCGCGGCTGGTCAGAGTCATCTCATACGCTTTGACGTCTTCGCTTTCCAAAGCAGCGAGAAGTGTTTCAACCTGATGGTGCTCCTGGTCCGGATAAAGCGTCTGCCACCAACTGCGCCCGACCAATTCTTCTGCGGTATAACCGGTAATCCGTTCGCCGGTTTGATTGATAAACGTCGTCGTGCCGTCCGGGGTAATACCGCAAATGACCGAAGGGGAAGATTTAAAAATCCGCCGGGTCTGATCGCGTTCGGCCCGCAGAGCGTCTTCCATCTGCTTGCGGGCCGTGATATCGATGATAAAACCGCGAATGCCGGCCGGTTGCCCCTGATCGGTAATCAGGCTGGAATGAAACAAGGCCGGAAACCGGCTGCCGTCCTTGCGCAGCGCCGTATATTCATTCAGCCCGGTTTTCTCACCCTTGTAAATCCGGAGGCTGTTTTGTAGCGCCCGCTCACGATCGGCCGCATCGATCAAATCAAAACCGTTCAGTCCGTTTTGAAGATCTTCTTTTGTGTAGCCGAACTGCTTATACGCCTGTTGATTGACAAAGATCACGGTGCCGTTCCGGTCGAGTTCGAAAATTGTTTCGGGCAGCATTTCAGCCAGCTCACGAAAACGCCCCTCGCTCTTGGCAAGCTCATCGCGGACAAGTTTTTCATCGGCCACCGCCCGATGGGCAAAACGCACGATCAGAACCGCCGCCACCAGGATACCGAGACACAGGCCCGCAATCACAAGTGATCTGGTGCCGTTGAAAACCATGCCGCACGCCCGGTAACATTGGTACTCATCAACCAGCCCCACCACCGTGAAACCCGGCCACGCGGTCACGTCCTGCCGGTGAAACCAATAGCGATTGCCGGCGGCATCGATGAGCTGATCCGGGGCAACGGCGTTCAAGTCCGGCGCGACCGGCAGCGCTTCCGGACCAACGGTCCGGATTTCAGAGCCAAGCCGCCCCCCGCGCCATGTAGGCGCGCCGGCCACGACCCGGCTTTTGGCATCGACCAAAAGCCAATGGCCGGTGATCGATGCAGTCAGGCGTCTTTCCAGGCGGTCAAAAGAACCGGCCACCAGAATCGCCCCCAAGTAGTTGTCCTGATGGTCGTTGACGGTTGCAACTGCTGCCACACGACGGCCGGCCGGATCGGCCGCATCGATGAAACGCACCCCTGACGCGTCATCCGGGATCGCGGCCACATCGCCGCGCCAGTTAAAACCGGAAGCGCCGGCCGATGCGCCGGCATGGACCAGACTCGCGCTGGCCTGAGGTTGGTAAAGCAGGACGGTTTGCAATTCACCTTGCCGGATGACGCCGGACAGCATGTGTTGGACGACCTGACGCGTTACCCGGTTTGGACGCTGCAATACCCGTCCCACCGCATGCTGGTGGCTCAACAGAAGCGCCGTGGTTTGATATTTTTCCAGATGGGATTCGATCTGCGCCTGAACCGACCGGGCCACCAAAGCCGCCTGCAACCGGCCGTTCACGGCGATATTGCGGTTAATATCGTGGTGGTACAATAGCCCGCCCACCAGCGCGGACGTGATCGCCAGGAATGCCAACCCATAAATAACAAGGCGAATACGCATCGAAAGCTATTCCGTGCTGTTCTGAAAAAAAGCGGGCGGCGCACATGCCGCCCTTGACGTTAAATCGATTCCATTTACCGAATTGATACGACGATCTAAAAATCCTTGAAATCGGAAGACTCGATAGCAGGGGCTTTTGTCACCGGATTGGTTAGCTGTTCGACCTGCGGCGCAGCCGGCCCGGCAGCCGGTTCGGTTTTCGTTTCCGGCCCGGACGCCTCCAAAGCAGGCTGCCGCTGCCCGGCGGTCCGGCCGAAAACCACGCCCTGTAACGTAGCGACAAAGCCGCGCATCTCCTGCGACTGTGCGGAAAGTTCTTCCGCCGCCGCGGCCGTTTCCTCAGCCGTGGAGGCGACCTTCTGAGTGACAGACTCCATCTCACAGGTTCCTTTGCTGATCTGATCGATGGCCGTTGCCTGCTCTTTGCTCGCCAGGGTGATGGAGCGGGTCTTTTCCCCCATGGTGGTCGCCGATTCGATGATCCCTTCAAAATCCTGATTGACTTCCTTGATGGCGTGGGTGGCCATGGAAACGCGCCGGACAGTGGAATCGAGAAGCTTTTGTGTATCCTGGGCAGCATCGGTTGCCCGAATCGCCAGATTGCGCACCTCATCGGCCACGACGGCAAAACCGGCCCCGGCCTCGCCGGCGCGCGCGGCTTCAACCGCCGCGTTCAATGCCAGCAAGTTGGTTTGAAACGCAATTTCATCGATGTTTTTAATGATATGGCTGATCCGGTCACTGTCGTTTTCAATTTGCGTCATCTGCTGAGTCAATTGCACCATGGCTTTGAGCGACTGGCCCGACTTTTCGATGTTTTCGTTCATCAACGCCTGCGCCCCCTTTGTCAAACCGGCGGTCTGCGTGCTTTGAGCGGCCAGTTCGGCAATGGTGGCCGATGTTTCCTCAATGGAGGCGGCCTGTTCGCTGCTGCCCGCCGCCAGGGACTGCCCGACGGCCGAAACCTGGTTTGACGCAGCGGTAACCTGGTCGGCGCTGTTATTCAATCCGCAAACAATCCGATCGATCGGCCGGGCAATGGAGCGCGCCATCAAATAGGAAAGCACAAGCCCCAGACAAGCCACAACCGCGCCGAAAATCCCCAGAGTGTATATCAACCGGCTGATCTCGGCATCGACATCGTCGACATAAATCCCCGAGCCGACAATCCAGCCCCACTGGGGCAATAATTTGACATACGAAATTTTGGGCACCGGCCGGTCCGCGCCGGGTTTGGGCCAGTAGTAATCGACAAAACCGGCGCCGCTTTGCCGGCAGACCTTGATCATTTCTTTAAACAGAAATTTTCCGTTCGGATCCTTGAGCCCCGAAATATCCTGACCGTCAAGTTTCGGCTTCATGGGGTGCATGATCATTTTGGGGTGCATATCGTTAATCCAGAAATAATCCTGTTTCCCGGGATCGGTATTTTGCACCTGTTCGTAGCGCAACCCTTTGATTGCGGCCAAAGCCTGAAATTGGGCGGCTTGCACCGGAATCACCCCATTTTGGGCCTGGCCGGCATAATGGTTCAGCACACTCCAGGCAGTTTCCACCAGATGCCGGGTTTTAAGATACTTGGCATCGTACATACTCTTTTTTGTCTTAGGAACGATCCAGAACCCGGCGACTGCAAAACACATCACGATCAGCACACCCAATCCCAGAATTCGCGTGGAAAGCTTAAATCGGTCCAGCATGTTTCCTCCTGAATAATCTCTCCGACCGTCATTCAAAACAATTGGTAATAAAACATTAATCAGCATATCGGAAAACGAGACAATATCTTGAGGAGAAAGGGCGTGATGCCTGGCTGACAGGGCCAAGGGCAATTAAGAATTGGGAATTAAAAATTAAGAATTGAGGATTGAGATCTTTTGACTCCGGACCCCGGCTTGCGCCGGGGGGGGGTGTGAGTTGCGAATGAGGAATCAAACGCGTTTTAAGACACCAAGCGTTTTCAACATCGGCAGAGGCGCGAAGCGTTCACTTGCGATCGCCTTCTGGTAAATCAGGTAGGGCGCCTGGCCGCCCTGGGCCGGGTCCGGGAAAATGTCATGAATGACCAGAAAGCCGCCGGCCATGATATGCGGCGACCAACACGCCAGATCCGTTTCGGCCGCCTGTTGTGAATGACCGCCGTCGATAAAAACAAGGCTCAGTGGTGTCGCCCAGGCGCGCGCCGCCAATTGGGATGAGCACACCAACGGCACCACCGTGTCCAGCAGTTGCGCCCGTTCAATGGTTTGCCGAAACGTCGGAAACGTGTCCACCCGGCCGGCAGCGGCATCGTAAACCGCGGCATCGAAGTACTGCTCGTCGAGCTGATGTTCTTCCGAACCGCGGTGATGATCGATGGCGAACAATACGGTCCCCGTTGCCTTGCACGCCGCCCCTAGATAGAGCGTCGATTTGCCGCAATAACTGCCGACTTCCAGACAAGGCCCCAGCCGACCGGCATCCAGGGCGATTTCGTAAAGCCGCCGCCCTTCCTCCGGGTCCATGAACCCCTTGACCGAGTCGATGAGGGATTGGTTTAGATTAACTGTTTTCACAACCGTCAGAAATACTTCCCCAAATTTCAAATTTCAAGTTTCAGGTTTCATCAAACGCATTCACCAGCACCTCACGCGGCTTGGCGCCGTCGGACGGTCCCACGACGCCTTCTTTTTCCATAACTTCGATAATGCGGGCAGCGCGGTTATAGCCAATGCGCAGGTGCCGCTGGATCATTGAAATCGAAGCCTGACGGGTCTTGGTTACCAGCGCCACCGCCTCGTCGTACTTCTCGTCGTACTCGGTGTCTTCTTCTTCCTTGGTCGGCGCCTTGTGCATCCTGGTAACTTCGTCATCATATTCGGGCGGCTTCTGGCTTCGCAGAAATCCGGTGATGCGCGCGATTTCCGCCTCGGATATGTAGGCGCCGTGAATCCGCTGCAGTTTGGCGGTGCCCGGCGGCAGGAACAACATGTCACCCATGCCGAGCAGGCTTTCGGCGCCGTTGGTGTCGATAATGGTGCGCGAATCGGTTTTCGAGGAAACCTGAAACGTCAGGCGGGTCGGGAAGTTGGCCTTGATGATGCCGGTGAGCACATCCACCGATGGCCGCTGCGTCGCCAGAATCAAGTGAATGCCTGCGGCGCGGGCCATCTGGGCCAGACGCGTCAGGGCGACCTCCACATCCCGTGAAGCCACCATCATCAAATCGGCCAATTCATCGATGATAATCACGATGTAGGGCAGCGGTTTGGGGGCCTCGCCGGTTTCAGGCTTCGGCTCCTTGAGGATTTTCTTGTTGTATTGGTCGATATTGCGGGTTTTCTTCTCGCTTAACAATTCATAGCGGTATTCCATCTCGCGCACGGCCCAGAAAAGGGCGTTGGTGGCTTTTTTCACATCGGTGACCACCGGCGTGATCAGGTGGGGGATGCCGTCATACATGGACAGCTCGATGCGTTTGGGGTCGACCATGATCATTTTCACCGCATCCGGGGTGGCCTTGTAAAGGAAACTGCAGATCATGGTATTCAAGGCCACACTTTTACCGGACCCGGTGGCGCCGGCAATCAACAGGTGGGGCATTTTGTTCAGTTCGGAGGCGACCGGATCACCCACGATATCCTTGCCGAGGCACAGGGTCAGGACCGACTTGGCTTTTTCGAAAACGTCGGCCATGACCATCTCCCGAAACCGCACGGTTTCGCGCTCGGCATTGGGGATCTCGATGCCGATGACCGCCTTGCCCGGTATCGGCGCCACAATCCGGATGCTGGTGGCGCGCAGGGCGAGCGACAGGTCATCGGACAGACTTACGACCTTGTTGATCTTGACCCCCGCGGCCGGCGCATATTCAAAGGTGGTGATCACCGGCCCCGGCGTGACGGCCACGACCTTGCCCTTCACACCGAAATCGTCCAGCTTTTTTTCCAGCAACCGGGACTGCATTTTCAGATTGTCATCGTCCACCGAGGTGTCTCGCGGTTCAGGTGCATCCAGAAAATTGATTGACGGAAGCTGGTATTTGTCGCCGTTTTGCATGAAATCGAACACCGCCTGCTTGGGCTTGACTTTCTTTTTCACCGGCGTTGCCTTGGCGGTTTTGATCTCGATTTTTTCGGTCTTGCGAGCCTTTTGGACCGCTGCGGCCTGTTTGCGTTTGACTGCTTTTTTACGGCGTTCCTGACGTTTGATGAAGTACGTTGCGATTCGCTCGGTGGAGGACGAGGCAACGTGTTTGGTTCGTTTAAAAAAGCGCAGGATGGAAAAGCCGGTGGCCAGGATAAAACCGATCAGCCACAGCAGCGTCAAAATAATAACACTGCCCGCGAAATTGGCGTATTTGACCAGAAAGGCCTTGATGGGAATCCCGATCATGCCGCCGGTGGAAAACGCATGGCCGAACAGATCGATCCGATTGTGCTGCAATGCGAACAGGCTGCCGGTGGTGATCACCAGCAACAGGCCGCCGGCCAAAATGGCAAGGGCAGTCCGCCCGGATTGTCCCATGAAAAAATGGATGCTGGCCAGCAGCAGCAATACCGGAATCCAGAACGCCCCCAGGCCGAACAGGCCGATCAGGCCGCCGGCCAGGTGCGCCCCCAACAGACCGAACAGGTTTTCAATCTGACCGGCGGCGCGGGCATTGTGCAGTGACGGGTCATCGGGGCTGAAGGAGAGTAAACTGATAAGGGTGAAGATAACCAGAAAAAATAACAGGATACCGTAAATTTCTTTTCGCATAGGCGTCTCGGGTGGCGGGCCTGTCGGCCCCTTTATGTCCTTTTAGACACTAGTTAGTGCCCATCCGGAAATAGTAGCTTTTGGTTCCCGGCAAGGCCCGAGCATTTTTAAAACCGCAGGCATAGCGGACTATGTCGAGGATTTTAAAAGTGCGAGAACGCCGCCGGGGGCCAAAAGATGCTATTTCCGGATGGGCACTAGTTAACAGTACGACCCCTAAACCTCTGCGCTCACTTCCGATTAAAATAAAATCTTACTCCGGTAACGCGATCTTTTTTCGAAATGGAGCGCTACACCTCCAAAATAAACGGCAATATCACCGGGCGGCGTCGAATGGCGAAGTAAAAGTACTGCTTCAACGCGGTCTTGATGCGCGCCCGGATTTTTTCGACCCGGTTGGGGTCGTCCGGCGATTCATCTTCAACGATTTCCAGAATGACGCACTTGGCGTCCTCCAACAGGTGACCGGTTTCGGTTTCAAAGACAAACCCGCGCGAAACAAGATCCGGGCCGTAAATCACCACGCCGGTCTCTTCATCAAAGGCCATGTTGACCACCACCATGCCGTCTTCGGACAGGGAGCGGCGCTCTTTCAACACACTGCGCCCCACATCGCCGACGCCCTTGCCGTCGATGAGCACCCGCCCGGTGAGCACCCGTTCGCGAATGCGCCCGCCGTCTTCGTCAAACTCGATCACATGCCCGTTCTCGGCCACCAGGACCCGGTGTTTGGAAATCCCCACGGCCTTGGCCAACCGCGCATGTAGCGTTAAATGACGGTATTCGCCATGAATCGGGATAAAATACTTCGGCTTGGTCAGGTTGATCATCAGTTTGAGTTCTTCCCTGAAGGCATGACCGGAGACGTGGATCGCCGATATTTTTTCGTAAATAACATCGGCGCCTTGTTTGTACAAATTATTAATGATGTTGGCGATGGCTTTCTCGTTGCCGGGAATGAATTTGGAAGACAGGATGACCGTGTCTTTTTGTTTGACTTTGATCTGCTTGTGGGTGCCCGCGGCCATGCGCGCCAGGGCCGACATGGGTTCGCCCTGGCTGCCGGTGGTGATGATCATGATTTCATCGTCGGCGTAGTCCCCGATCTGGTCCAGGGTGATCTCCATACCGTCCGGAATTTTAATGTACCCCAGCTCCTTGGCAATGTTGAGGCTGACTTCGATGCTGCGGCCGTTGAAAACAACTTTCTTCTGCCGCATTTCAGCGATCTTGACAATCTGCTGGATGCGGCCGACGTTGGAGGCGAACAGCGCCACAATGATGCGCCCCTGACGTCCCACTGTCAGGTTGGCCAGAGTGTCGCCGATCTCCTGGGCCGAGATGGTGTAACCTTCCTTTTCGACATTGGTCGAGTCGCTCAACAGCGCCAGCACGCCCTTTTGACCCAGTTGCGCAAATTTGTTGACATCGGTCATCATGCTCTCGATGGCCGCATGGCTGATTTTAAAATCACCGGTATGGATAACCGTGCCGATGGGGGTGTGGATCGCCAGCCCCAACCCGTCGACCACACTATGGCTGACCCGGATAAACTCCAGTTCGAACGGACCGATCTTCAGTTGCTCGTCCGGCGTGATCGTGTGCAAAGCAACGGTGTTGAGCAGATCGAATTCCTCCAGTTTGTTGCGCACAACGCCCAGGGTGAACGGACTGCCAAAGACCGGGATATTGATATCCCGGAGCAGAAACGGCAGGGCCCCGATATGGTCTTCATGGGCATGGGTCAACACGATGCCGGAAACCTTGTTGCGGTTCTGGCGCAGGTATTCGTAATCGGGGATCACATAATCGACCCCCAACATGTAATCTTCCGGAAACATCAGGCCGGCATCGACCACAAAGATAGTCTCTTCATATTCAAACGCCATCATGTTCAGACCGATTTCGCCCAAACCGCCCAGGGGGATAATTTTCAGCATGACGCGACCTCTTTGCAGCTCGCAAACGTTTCGACGATCACTTCTCTTATATCATTCAAAAGGACATCCTTGGTTGCGCGTGTATAGGCCGCGGCGGGCACGGCCGGTTTGATGTCGATCACCACCCGTCCGGGGCGAATCGACAGTTTTTGTCTGGGCATGATGGCGCGGGTGCCGTGCACTACCACGGGAACCACCGGCACGCCGGCTTCAACCGCCATGACAAAGCCGCCTTTCTTGAACGGCCCGATCCGTCCGTCCCGGCTGCGGGTACCCTCGGGAAAAATCAGGACCGACGCCCCGTCCCGTATGGTTTGGGCCGCTTTGGCCAGGCTGTCGAAGGCGGATTTGCGGTTGGCGCGATCGATGCTGATATAACCGACCCGCCGCATGGCCAGCCCGAACAGGGGAATCCTGAAAAGCTCGGCCTTGGCCAGCCATCTAAATTGCACCGGCAGGTATGCCAGCAACACCGGAATGTCAAAATTGCTTTGGTGATTCGCCATGTAGATGTACGGTTTGGCCGGATCGATGTTTTCCAGGCCCCTGACCGTCACCTTGATGCGGCTGGCGAACAGGATCGACCCTCCCCACGCCCGTGCAACGCGATGGGGCCAATTGCCGCTGGGATCGAACAACGACACCAGGATGACGCCGACTCCGAATAAAATCGTGACAAAAACAATCCAGACAAAAATAAAAAGGGTATAAATCATTCACTCAAATTTTCAGCGCCAGCGTCGTTAGCATATCTTCAAGCACCTGATACAGCCAGTTGCGTTGCTTTTCGTTTGCATAGGCGATGCAGTTACAGCGGATGGTTTGCTGTGCGCGAACCAGCAGTTCCGCTGATAGTTTCGATTCTTCAAGTTCAATGACAAAATAATACGGCCGGCATTGCGTGTGCTCGGCCTGGATGGGTGTGAGCAAGGCAGGATCTTGAATCGGGACCCAGTACAGTCCGCCCAGTTTCGCCGGCCCATAAGTTTCGTCCAGATAGTTACGGATTTGCTCAAAATCCTCAAGGCGCAGTTCGTCAAGTACGTATTGTTTCATAATTATGCCGAATATCAGAAAAAGGGACGCCGCGCAAGATGTAAGAATACAATTTTTGCCCTCATTACAGTGTGTTGCGTATCATAGCCGGATTAAGGGCTCGCGCTGAAATGTGAAATTGTTTTTACGCCAGCCCTAATGCCGACAAAGGTGACGCATCGCCGGTGCTTCCGGTCGCGAATCGGGCATGGGCATTGCGCCGGAGTCAATCGCCCGGAAACAAAAATCCCCTGGTGCGTGGGCAACAACAACCAGGGGATTTAATTTTAAAGGGCGAATTAGGTTTCTTCGATGGTGATCGCGTTGGGTTCGCAAACCTCGATGCAGCTTTCACAACCCAGGCATTCTTCAGCATTCACCGGCACTGATTTGCCATCTTTCATTTCAAAAACTTCGACGGGACAGACATCGACACATTCTTCGCAGCCTTCGCATTTTTCTTGATCCACAATCGGATTAAAAGCCATGGAAAGAGCCTCCTTTCTTGAATTATATATGTTTTCCATGAGTCAAAGGACCCATATCTACAGTTTCGGGTAAAAGTCATTATACCATCTGATTGGCCGAGTCAAGGCCGTTGCATGCTTATTTGTCATTTCGGTAGTATTTTTCATTTTTACCGCAAACAGCCGATCAGGGTATGATAAGTCGCCTTTGCCGGGGCCGGTCCGGCGTTTTGGGCGTCCCCTGCCCCGGCGGCGGCCATGAAGGCCGCGGGCGTCATGTCCGGCAGCAACGCCAACGTCAGGCCCCACCGGTCTGTTGCGGTCGTCGCCGGTTGCAGGGCCGTTGCAAGTGATGTTGCCGCCTCGGCATTCAACGCCAGTTGCTCAAGTTCCTGCGACACCGTTCGGCGCCATCGGGACGGGTCTCCGCCCGGCTCACCGGCCGGTATCTCGCCCAGAATACGCATGTCCGGATTTTCATCGCCCAGCGTGTCGAAAACGGCCCGGCTCGGGGTAACGAAAACCGGAACAGCCTCGGATTCAAAGCCGCAGGTCGCCCAAAGACGCAGGCATGCCTTGAGACGATCACGGGTGTTGTACTGCCCCCAGTCTTCCCGGGCCATCCGCTGCGCAAACGCCCGGTCATCGGCCGGCACCGCCGGATCGCCGTGCAGTGCCCTGGCCAGATCGGCCTGCATGGAAGCGACCGTCTGCAAATCCTGACTCAGACTGTCCTTGGCCTGATCAAACTGTTGAGCCAATGTCAGCAACACACCGTCCATCAACCGGGTGCGGTCCGAATCGTCCGTCGGCCCGCCGGTAGTTGCGGGGGGCGCGATTTGCTTGATGGCCGCCTTGATATTCAGCGGTGAGTTCTCATCGCAATACGGCACCTGCCCGAGTTGATCTTTAAAGGTCGCCAGTTGCGCATCGTGCAACGCGGCCCATTGTTCAAATTCCCGCACCATGGCCGCCAAACGTTCTTCTTCGCCGGCCAATGCAAAATCGATTTTCAAACCGGGATCTTCATCCGCCCAGGTGCGCATCGAAGCCGGCACCCGGTCGGGGGTCAGTTGCAGCACTCGAATCGTTTCAAAACAGTTTTTTAAAACCGGGTAGTAATTCGGTGAAAGATAGGTAAACGGAAAATAGACGGCTTCAATCATCTTGAACTCACTTGTGTTTTACTTTACTATATTGGGTTTTATTAATCTCGTTTTGTGCCCCATCACAGCACGTGACCCCCAGCGCAACAAGGCGGTCACGCAACCGGTCCGCCAGTTCCCAGTTCCTGGCTTGCCGGGCCTGTTCCCTTTCCTGAAGCAATTGCTGAACTTCGGCATTGTTCGCCGGTTGCTCGAAATCGAAAATATTTAAAACTGTATTCAGATCCTGGAACGCGTCGATGATTTTTTGGGCATCCGCCGCCCCCAACCGGTTTTCAGCGATCAAACGATTAACAGTCCGAACCGCTTTGAACACCCCGGCCATGGCGGCGGAAATGTTCAGATCGTCATCCATGCCGTGCACAAAGGCATTTTTAATGTCGTATATCAATTGCGGCAGTTCACCGTAAGCGGCGGCATCCTGTTTTATCTTGACCAGCGCCCGGGTGCAAAAGTCCAGCCGCTGCAAGGCTTTGCGGGCGTACTCCAACCGGCAGAGCGAAAATGTGACCGATTTGCGATAGTGCACGGTCAGCAGCCAATAACGGATTTCCCGGCCGGTGTAACCGAGCTCGGTGATGGCGTCCAGGGTCAGGGGCTTGGCGCCCCGGGCGGTCAAATCCACTTCGAATTGAAGCTGATCGCAATGCAACCAGTAATTGGCCAGACGTTTGCCGGTCAAGCCCGACGCAATGGCAATCTCGTTTTCGTGATGCGGAAAGATCAAATGACGGCCGGCGGTGTGGATGTCGAAGGTCTCCCCGAGGTGCTTCATGGCCATGGCCGGGCACTGGACGTGCCACGAGGGGCGCACGTTGCCCCACCGGGTTTTGGCGTAGATGCCCCGCTTGAGTTCCGATAACTTGGATCGTTTGAGCAGTGTGAAGTCGCGGGGATTGTCTTTTTCGTATTCCTCCAGATCCACGGTGGCGCCGAGTTTGATTTTGTCGATATCGATGCCGGACAGACGGCCGTATTCGGGAAACCGCGAGATGTCGAAATAAAGACTGCGCAGCTTTTCGTAGGCCAGCCCCTTGAGCACCAGCTTGTCGACCATCTGGACCATGTCGTCCACATGCTCGCTGGCTTTGGGGTAAACATCGGCGGGCCGGATGCCCAACAGCGCCAGATCCTTTTGGAACGCATCGATGTAGGTCTGCGTGTATTCGGCCAGGCTTTGGCCGGCCTTTTCGGCGCCGGTGATGGTTTTGTCGTCAAGATCGGTAATATTGATCGCATGCTTGACGTCATACCCGCGATACGTCAGATAGCGGCTCAGCAGATCCGCAAAGATGTAGCGGCGGGTTTCAGCCAACGGCATGCGCGCGTGCGCGGTGGGACCGCAGGTGTACATCGAAACCGCACCGGGGACCTGGGCGGTGAACACCTCTTTGCTACGGCTCAGGGTGTTGAACAGTTTCAGGCCGACCTGTTCCTGCACGGCAAACACCGGTGTGCTTAAATAGCGCTCACCGCCGTCGGGCAGCACCACCACCAGCACCCCCGCGTCCATCCTGGCCGCGGTTTTGACCGCCACCGCCATGGCCGCGCCGCTGCTCATGCCGACGAAGATCCCTTCTTCGCGCGCAAGCCGGCGGGTCATTTCAAAGGCGTCTTCATCTTCGATGTTCATTTTGCAGTCCAGGCGTTCTTTTTCGAAAATCTCGGGGCAGTAGGCTTCTTTCATGTTTTTGAGCCCCTGAATCTTGTGCCCCAGGTAGGGTTCGACCCCGATGATGTTGACGTCCGGGTTGAACTCTTTCAAACGCCGGGCACACCCCATCAAGGTGCCGGAGGTGCCCAGGGTGGCCACCAGATGCGTGATGCGGCCGGCGCTTTGCTCCCAGATCTCGACGGCCGTACCATTGTAGTGTGCCTTCCAGTTGGCCTCGTTGTTGAACTGATCCGACATGAAATACCTGCCGGGATTCTCCCGGGCCAGGTTGTAAACTTCCTCGATGGCGCCGTCGGTGCCCAGATGCCCCGGCGTCAACAGGATCCCCGCGCCGCGCGCCTTGAGAATTTTCTGGCGTTCCACACTGACGGCCTCGGACATGGCCAGCAACAGCTTGTAGCCCTTGACCGAGCAGACCAGCGCCAGGCCGATGCCGGTGTTGCCGCTGGTGGCCTCGATGACGGTTTTGTCGGGGGTCAATTCACCGCTGCGCTCACCCGCCTCGATAATCGACAGCGCCGCGCGGTCTTTGATCGAGCCGCCGGGATTGAACCCTTCCAGCTTGGCCAGCAGTTTGACGTTGGGATTCGGATTCAGGTGTTGAATTTCAACCATGGGGGTCGCGCCGATGGTGTCGAGTATCGTATGTGTCATAAAATCGGATTTCCTCTATTGAACCGCGCTACGGCGCCGGTCGGTGCGGGTCGCACCGACCGGCTGAAAACGGGGTTTCAGTCCAAATGATGTTTAAGGATGGTGTACATCTGCCGGCCGACATCGGCCGCGGGTTGCGTTGCATCGATGATATGAAACCGTTCGGGGTCCCTGCGGGCGATGTCGAGATAGCCGGCGCGAACCTTTTCGTGAAATTGCAGTTTCTCCGCTTCAAACCGTGATTCGGCCTCGGTGCGCCCGCCGTTGTTGATTTGCGACCAGGCCCGGGCCAGCCCCTGCGCGGGCGCAAGGTCAAGCAACAAAGTGATGTCCGGCAACAACCCGTCAAACACAAGCCGGTGCAAATCGAGGATCATCCGGCGATCCAGGCCCCTGGCATACCCCTGGTAAACCAGCGTGGCATCGAAGAAACGGTCGCAGATAACTATTTGACCCGCCTGCAGGGCCGGGGCGACGACCTCCTGCAGATGTTGCGCCCGATCCGCGAAGTAAAGCAGCAGTTCACAGTTCGAAGCCATGTTTTTGTGGGCCGGGTCGAGCAGGATTCGTCTTATCTTCGCGCCGATCTTTGTGCCGCCGGGTTCGCGCGTCACGAGACACGAATGGCCGTACTCATTGAAAAAAGCCCGCAAGCCGGGAATTTGAGTTGTCTTGCCCGAGCCTTCAATGCCCTCCAAGGTGATAAAGAGTCCCTTTTTTTTAGGGGTCACGATTCCGCATTCCTTTCAGGTTCGGCAACAGGGTTGATCTTCCAGGTTTTCATGGTCTGCATGAGCCGGTAGTCGGTCATATCACATTTTATCGGGGTGATCGTCACATAATTTTGCTTTAACGCGGCCACATCGATTTCCGGATTTTCAAATTGCGGTTGCGGGTCGGCGCCCTGCCAGTAGTAGGTGAGGTTGCGCGGGTCAGTCCTTTTTTCAAAGCGGTCGGCAAACGGCTCGACACCCTGCCGGCTGATCTTGACGCCGGCGATGGCGCCGGTCGGCACGGCGGGCCAGTTGATGTTGAGCAGCGTGCCGAAGGGCAGGCCCTGATTCATGATATTGGCGGCCACATCGACCGTGAAACGCGCCGCCGCGTCGTAGTACCCGTCGCCGCTGCCGGCTACGGACACGGCAATGGCCGGTATCCCGTACAACACCGCTTCCCGGGCAGCCGACACCGTGCCGGAATAGTTGATGTTGACACCCACGTTGGCGCCCGGATTGATGCCCGAGACAACCAGATCCGGCTTGCAGTCAATAAGTTCACGCAAGCCCAGCTTGACACAATCGGCCGGCGTGCCGTTGACCGCAAACCCTTCGTACCCGCCGTTGACACAGACCCGGCCGGCACGCAACGGCTGGTGCAGGGTGATGCCGTGACTCACGGCGCTGCGCTCACGGTCCGGCGCCACCACCACCGCATGGTGGGTGGTTTTGAAGTGTTTGTACAAGGCCCATAGTCCCGGAGCGTGGATACCGTCGTCGTTGGTTATTAATAGTTTCATGGCGTTGTCTATATCTGGCTCGTATGTATTGGCCGGTTCGGAACTTCATCTTGACATTTCAAAGGGAAATAGCTTTTATACTTCAAATTTTGATCCGGTTCAACCAAGGATATCTTTGTGAAAAGACCCCCACATCGGCACCCTTCAACAATCAACGGTCACCTGCAACGACCGGCCGGCATATTGGCCCTTTTGGCCCTTTTGATCTGGGCCGTCTTCTGCGCCGCGGGCGTTGGGTGGACCGCCGGGCTTAATGCCGGTGATCCCAAGGAACCCTGGAAAATTCAGGCCGATGAAATCAGCGTGGATGAGCAAAACAAGGTGTATACGGCCAAGGGCAATGCCTTGATTTACAAAACCGGCCGCCGCTTGACCGCCGATTTCGTGACCCTGGATCAGAAAAACAACACCGCCGCAGCCGCCGGCAATGTGTTGATGGTGGTCGGCGAGGACACGCTCTCCGGTAGCCGGATGGATCTGAACCTGAAAGACGAAACCGGCACGGTGACCGACGGCACGCTTTTTCTGAAAAAAAATCATTTTTACATCAAAGGACATAAAATTCATAAGATCGGCCCGAACACCTACATGACCGAAAAAGCCACACTCACGGCATGCGACGGCGATGTGCCCGCCTGGAAGCTGACCGGCAAAACACTCAAGGTCACCGAGGAAGAATACGGCTACATCACCCATGCCGCCCTGTGGGCCAAAGAACTGCCGGTGGCCTATGCCCCGGTATTGTTTTTTCCGGCCAAACGCAAGCGCCAAACCGGATTCTTGACCCCGCAATTTGCTTATTCCGACCGCAACGGCACCGAATACAACCAACCTTTTTTCTGGGCCATCGACGACCATTCGGACGCCACCTTCTACGCCCACTGGATCCAGCACCGGGGCACCAAAACAGGGGCCGAGTACCGCTACATGCGCGATGAGGTATCCCAAGGAGCGGTCATGTTCGATTATCTCGAAGACCGCAAGGTGGACGACGGTGATCCGAAAAACGCCGACTTCGGCTATGACGACGACGGCAACCTGAGGCCCAATTCGGATCGCTACTGGTTTCGGATGAAAGTCGATCAAAAGTTGCCCGGCGATTTTTTTGCGCGGCTCGATCTGGATGTGGTCAGTGATCAGGACTATCTGACCGAATTTCGTGAAGGTTATTCCGGCTTTGAGGATACGGAGCTCTACTTCACCGAAACCTTTGGCCGCGAGCTGGACGACTACAACGATGCGGTGCGTGAAAACCGCTTGAACCTGAACCGGAGCTGGTCGCGATTCAGCTTGAACATCGAGGCACAATGGAACGACGATGTGGTCAGCCGCCGGTGGCAGGACGACGACACCACCTTGCAACACTTGCCCCTGGTCGAATTCGACGGTTCCAAACAACCGATCCTTGAAAGCGATTTTTACTATTCCCTTGACAGCGAGTTGCAACATTTTTACCGTATCGACGGCATGCGGGGCCAACGCATCGATATTTATCCGCGCTGGTTCTACCCTTATAAATTCCGTAACTTTTTCAGTTTCGAGCCTTCGGTCGGCCTGCGCGGCACAAGCTGGTATATCTACGACAACGACCGGAATCCGGCCATTGATGAAGAAGCCTACTTTCGCTACTTTTATGACTTGAAACTCGATCTTTCGAGCGAGGTTTACAGGGTTTACGCCGTCGACCTTTTCAACGTGGACAAAATCAAATGGTCGATCCGCCCCCAGGTGGTCTACGACTGGCAGCCGGTTGTGAACCAGGACGATTTACCCTCCTTTGACGGTTTGGACCGCATCGGCGAGCAGAGCCGGGCCACCTACTCCATCACCCACACGTTTGTTGCCCGAACCGCCAATCTTCCCACCGAACCCGAGACTGAGCCTACGACTGAACCCGAGACTGAACCCGAAACTGAGCCCAAGTTTGAAGCCGAGGCTGAACCGGATGAGCAGACGCCTGCCGGGGAGATCGACCCGTCGGTTTTTGCCGAATACAGCTACCGTGAGTTCGGACGCTTTAAACTGGAGCAAAGCTACGACTTTCTCGAAGCCAAAAAAGCCGACGATCCCAGGCCGTTTTCGAACATCACCGCCGACCTGGAATTCAGCCCGATAAAATATTTCACCCTGGACGCTGACGCGAGCTGGTCCGTTTACGAAAACCTGTTCACCGCGCACAATGCCGCCGCTACCCTCAGCGATAAACGCGGCGACCATCTCACGGTGGAGTATCGTTTTACCAAGGATTCAAGTGAAACGTTGTATACCGATATCTTACTTAAAATCACCGACCGCCTCTGGTCCTACAGCGAGTATGAACGCAACATCCTCGAAGGTGAGGACATAAAATTCGGCGCCGGTCTGGTGTATATGTCCCAATGCTGGGCCATCGACGTAGGGCACATGGAAGAGGAGAACGACATCCGGCGCACCGTCATGGTTCATCTTTACGGTCTGGGCACTTTGGGCGACAAATTCGTTTATCGCCGTTTTAAAAATCCCTATGTAAACTAGAGGAAAGAAGCGACAATGCCTTTTGATACACTAAAATCGGCGTGGTATGTACTGCACACCAAGAGTCGTTTTGAAAACGTCGTCTTCACCGGTCTGTGCAAAAAGCAGCTCGACGTTTTTCTACCCAAGGTCACGGTGCGCAGCAAACGCAAGGACCGCAAAAAAATGATCCGGGTGCCGTTGTTTCCCGGCTACATTTTTGTGAATACCGATCTGGAACCGAATCGACACCTGCAGATTCTAAAAACCGTCGGCGCCGTCAAATTGATCGGCAACAAAGGCGGCCCCATACCGGTGCCGGACGAAACCATGGCCTCCCTGAAAATCATGGTGGCCACCGAACAGCCGATTACCACCGGCACGCAATTCAGCAAAGGCGACCGCGTTCTGGTCGTCCACGGGCCGTTTGCCGGTGTCACCGGTGTGTTCTCACGCTACAAGGGCGAGGGCCGGATCGTTGTCTACATCGAGGCTCTGGGTCAGTTCGCGGCCGTGGAAGTGGATGAGGATGACGTGGAAAAACTGCCGCCGATTCTGGCGTAGCACTTGACTAACTCCTGATCGATCTATATCATTTTTTATTACAGGTAGTTACATGCAACAAAAGGATTGTTTCCCGCCGGTCTTCAATCAGGCGGGATCGTCCGGATCAGGGGGTGGTCGCATGAATAAACTGGAGGTCATCGCCGCCTTGCAGCGCAAAGCCCAAATTCCGAAAGCGGACGCTGCCCGAGTCGTGCAACTGTTTTTTAACAACATGAGCAACGCCCTGGCACGCGGCGAACGGGTCGAGATCAGGGGGCTATGCAGTTTCAGAATAAAAGAATATAAAGGCTATGTGGGGCGCAATCCCAAAACCGGTCAACGGGTGGAGATAAAACCGAAAAAACTACCCTTTTTTAAAGCCGGCAAGGAGTTGCGCCGAAAAGTGGACCAGTGAGGGCATTCGGCAAAAGCACCCAACAACGCCCTTGACATACAGTGGCAACAGCGCCGCGCAGATTGAAACCGAACGTGTTTGCAGACATCATCGACCAGGAACCTGTCATTCGAATTCTAAGGGCCTACCTTGCAAACGGCACACTGCCGCATGCCTTGCTGTTTGCCGGCATACCCGGCATCGGCAAGAAAACCACCGCCCAGGCCCTGGCCATGGCCGTCAATTGCCTGCACAATACCCCGCAGGCGGCCACGGACACCGATGGGCGCCCCCAAACACCTGCCGCCGACGCCTGCGGTCATTGTATTGCCTGTCGTAAAATCGCCAACCGCACCCATCCGGATGTGATTCGGATCGAGCCGGAAAACAGGGTGTTGAGAATTGGCCGGATTCGCGACCTGTGTACGCAGGTCGCCATGAAACCTTATGAAGCCCGGCACCGTGTAATTCTCATCAGCGACGCGCACACCATGAATGCGGAAGCGGCCAATGCGTTGTTAAAACTGCTGGAGGAACCACCGGATTGCACCCTCTTAATTCTAACCGCGGCGGAGCGTTCCGATCTTTTGCCCACCATCGTGTCACGGTGTCAGTGCCTGCGTTTCACGCCGCTCGACCGCCGCAAACTTGCAGAGTTGATCGCCGCGCGGCAGCACCTTGACCCTCCGGCCGCCGAACTGGCGGCAACGCTGGCCGGCGGCAGTGTAACCAAAGCCGAAGCGCTGACCGATGCCGACGTTGTCAATTTTCGCCGCTGGCTGCTGACAACCATCGATCAACTGCCGGCCCAACCGCCGGCCGTGGCCCTGGCCGTGGCGGAAGAAATCAGCAAAGATAAAACCGCTGCCACGGATGCGCTGGAACTGATTCAAACCTATGTACGCGATTTGGTGGTTTGGCGCTACGCCCCAAAGAAGATAATCAACCTGGATCTGCAAGCCGCCATTGCGCATAGCGCCTCCAAGGTTCCGGTGGCCGACCTGCTGGCGCGCTACGAGGCGATTCAAAAAACCCAAAAGGAGATGGGCGCCAATGTGAATTTAAGATTGTCCCTGGAACGGCTTTTTTTGAAACTGGCCGCGTGAACGCAAGATGACAAACCTGAGGGCTCACGCAAGAACAATTTCCCCTTTCAGGCGCCCGGCTTCGCACCCGGCTTCAGATCAGGTTGGCCCGGCCTGACCTGAAGCCGGGTGCGAAGCCGGGCGCCTGAAATGTGAAATTATTTTTGCGCGAGCCCTCAGCAACAAAGGATCGATCAGTATTATGAATAAGGTAGTCGGAGTCCGATTTAAATCGGCGGGCAAAGTATACGATTTTGACAGCGGTGCATTTGTGCTGCACCAAGGCGATCATGTGATTGTCGAAACCGAAAACGGACTCGGCTTCGGCACCGTGGCGATTGCGCCGATACCGGCCGACAAACGCAAGTCCGACCGTAAGCTCAAAAAAGTATACCGGCTGGCGAGCGACAAGGACCGGCGGCAGTTGAAAAAAAACAAGGCCCTGGAGAAAAGAGCCCATACCCAGGCATTGAAGTTTATCAATAAGCTGGGCCTGGAAATGAACCTATTCACGGTGGAATGCACCTTTGATGCGAATAAATTGACCTTTTTCTTCACGGCTGAAGGACGGGTCGATTTCCGGCAGCTCGTCAAAATGCTGGTGAAAGCCATGGGCACCCGGATTGAAATGCGCCAGGTCGGCATTCGCAATCAAGCCAAAATGTGCGGGGGGCTGGGCCGCTGCGGACGGCATATTTGCTGTTCATCATTCATCGAAAAATTTGAGCCGGTATCGATTCGCATGGCCAAAGAACAAAACCTGTCCCTCAATCCAACCAAAATCTCCGGTCAATGTGGACGTTTGATGTGCTGCCTGACCTTTGAATTTCAGACGTACAAAGAACTTCGGGCATCACTTCCCAAAGTGGGTAAATTTGTCAAAGCACGCCAAGGGCGGGGCAAGATCATCCGACACAACCCCTTGGGAAAACGTCTGACAATTAAGCTGGAAGACGGCAAGGAGCTAGAGATTTGCAGCAAGGACATATTGAAAGTAGAGGTAAAGAAAAAATGAGAGATGCTTTTTATATCACTACCCCCATCTATTACGTCAACGCCCGCCCACATTTAGGGCACGCGTATACAACCATCGTGGCGGACGTGGCGCGCCGGTTCAACGCCATGCAACAAAAGCAGACTTATTTTTTGACCGGCACCGATGAGCATGGTGATAAAATCGTGCGGGCGGCCAAGAAAGAAAACTTGAGCCCGCGGGCCTATGTCGACCAGATCAGCCGGCTGTACCAGGAGTTGTGGCCGGAGCTGAAAATCTCCAACGATCAATTCATCCGGACCACCGACGCGGCCCATATGGCGGTGGTCGAGCAAATTCTACAAAAAATTTACGACAACGGCGATATCTATTTCAGCGAATATGAAGGACTGTATTGTTTCGGTTGCGAGCGCTTTTACACCGAACGCGAACTCGTGGACGGTAAATGCCCGGACCATCAAACCGAGCCGGAAAAGATCAAGGAATCGAATTACTTTTTCAAAATGAGCCGCTACCAGCAATGGCTCATCGATCACATAAACACCAATCCGGATTTTATCCGCCCCGAAAGATATCGCAACGAAGTCCTGGCATTTCTGCGCGAGCCGTTGGAAGATTTATGCATCTCGCGGCCCAAATCCCGGCTCAAGTGGGGTATCAGCCTCCCCTTTGACAACAATTACGTCACCTACGTCTGGTTCGACGCCCTGATCAACTACCTTTCCGCCCTAGGCTGGCCCGATGATGAAAAGTACCAGAAATTCTGGCCCGCCGTGCAGCACGTGGTGGCCAAGGATATTTTGAAACCGCACGGCATCTATTGGCCCATCATGCTCAAAGCCGCCGGCATACCGATTTACAATCACCTGAACGTGCACGGCTACTGGAACGTGGACGACAGCAAAATGTCGAAAAGCATCGGCAACGTCGTCGACCCGCTGAATATGAAAAACGTCTTCGGCCTCGACGCCTTTCGCTTCTTTTTGATGCGCGACATGGTTTTTGGACTCGATTCGAGCTTCAACCAGCAGGCGCTGGTCCAACGCACCAACGCCGATCTGGCCAACGATCTGGGCAACCTGCTGTCGCGGGTCATCACCATGACCCACAAGTATTTCGACGGCGTGGTGCCGCAAGTCGGCGATCGTGTAGAGGAAGAATTCTCACTCGGTTTGGAGCAGGAGGCGCTCAACGCCATATCCATGTTCGAAAAAGAAATGGCCAATTTCGTGTTCCACAAAGCCCTGATGGCTGTTTGGGAATTTATCGGCAAGATGAACAAATACATCGATGTGACTACGCCGTGGGAACTGGCCAAACAAAAAAACACCCGCAAACAGCTTGAGGCCGTAATTTACAACCTGCTCGAAGGCTTGCGGGTTATTTCAGGGCTGATCTATCCGGTGATGCCCGACACGGCACAAAAAATGCAAAAGCATTTGGGACTCGAACCGGATGACACGTTTTATCTGTTGGGGCATTTGCGCAACTGGAAACAACTGGCCCCCGGCACCAAACTGCCCAAATCGATCAGCCTGTTTCCACGTATTGATCCGGAAAAGCTGGCAATGCCCAAGGCGCAAGCGCCGGCCAAAGGACCGAAAACACCTTTTAAGCCCGAAATAACCTTGGAAGATTTTTCCAAGGTTGACTTGCGGGTCGGTACTGTATTAAAGGCAGAAGCGGTCCCACGTGCCAAAAAGCTGCTCAAACTGGAAGTCGATGTCGGCGAAATTCGTACCATTGTCGCCGGTATCTCCAACAGTTACGCACCGGACGAGTTAGTCGGCAAGCAGGTCATTGTAGTGGCAAACCTCAAGCCCGCCAAATTGATGGGCGTCCTTTCGAAAGGCATGCTGCTGGCGGCGGTTGATGATCAAGGGCACCATATCGCGACCCTGGACAAACCACCGGCCAGGCAGGGTACAATTCTAAGCTGATGTTAAAACGGTTTCGGCGCAAAACAACAAATTCGCAACGCGAAACCTGGCGCGACTACCAGCAACGCCAGCGCCAGGTTATTATTTCCAACCGCAATCGCTCGCGCCGCTTTAAGACAGGCCCCTTGCCGGCGAGCCGGCTGCGTTTGCGCCTTAAGCCGGTAACGTTCAATTTCGCGGCCGCCCGTGGCTTTTTCCTGGCGGCCGCGGCTGTATCCGTGGTCCTGGCAGGCTGTTATTACGGCTGGACCTCATTTAAAGCCGCCAGGCCCGAACCGGCGGTGGCCGAGCAGACACCGGCCGCCGCACAAAATCTCGCGGTCGCCCCGGCCACGCCCCCTGCCCCCAAACCGAAATATGCCACCAAAGACCAAATCCAGCAGCTATTAGGTGATCGCCCGCTGTATAACCTCACCGATCGCACGTTTGAAATCCAGAAAGAGGGCAGGTTTTATCAGATGGAGGCCAGCGTCAACATCAGCCTTCAGCAGCTTTTGCAGAAGCAATTGGACCGGCGCAACTCCCGGCATATCGGTATCGTCACCATGGACCCGGCCACCGGGAGAATACTGGCAATGGTCGGTTACGACAAAAACGACCCGGCCACCAACCCCTGCCTGAACAACCAATTCCCGGCGGCCAGTATTTTCAAAATCATTACAGCCGCTGCCGCCATTGAAGAAAAGGGCTATACCCCTAATACCGTTCTGAAGTTCAACGGCTACAAGCACACCCTCTACAAGAATCAACTCAAGGAGCGCAACAATCGCTACACCAACCGGGTCAAGTTCAAAGACTCCTTCGCCCAGTCGATCAATCCGGTGTTCGGCAAGATCGGCGCCCTTTATCTGGGCCGCGAGCCGCTGCAAAACTATGCAACCGCCTTTGGTTTCAATCGCTCCGTTAACTTTGACCAGGATCTCGGCCCGAGCCGAATGGATATCTCCGAAAAACCCTACCACTGGGCTGAAATCGCCTCGGGCTTCAACCGCGACACCACCCTGTCGGCGTTGCATGGCGCCATGATCGCGGCTGCCGTGGCCAACAACGGCATCATGGTCGAGCCGACCATCATCGACCGGGTCATCGATCAAAGCGGTAAAACCATCTACCGCAGCCGGGCCACCGCCTACCAACAAGCGATCAAACCCCAAACATCCAAAGCCCTGGCAGCATTAATGCAACGCACCGTGCGCGCCGGCACCTGCCGGGGTACCTTCAGGGGGGCCCGCAAAGACGCCGTTCTGTCCAGGCTGGAGATCGGCGGCAAAACCGGCTCCATCTACAACAAGGGCCGTGAAGCCCGGTTTGACTGGTTTGTCGGTTACGCCGGCGAAAAAAAAGGACCGGCCAAATTCGCCATTGCCGTGGTGGTCGCCCACCAGAAGTATATCGGCAAACGCGCCGCCTACTACGCCCGCCTGGCCATCAAACACTACTTCCGAGACTACTATGCCCAGCGCAAGTTGAAATCGGAAACCTGACTGGTGTCCAGCCGCAAATAGCATCTTTTGGTCCAGGACGGCGTTTTCGCCCAATTGCGACCCTCGACGTAGCCTGGCTACGCCTGCGGTAGCAGTGGGGCTGCGGCCTTGGCCGGAACCAAGAACTATTATTTCCGGATGGACACTGACTGACCTTATTCCCCCAATAATTTTTTAAACAGCGCCGGTTCCGGATCGGATTCCGTGAATGGGGCGACATCATTACCAGAGTAGGTGACCCGGCGCGGCAGGCCCAATTCATAACGAAGCAAATTCTCGGTTATCGGGTGGTAACTTAAATAATCATAATCCAGTTTGCCGTCACCATTACTGTCAAAAGGCAAACCGACGGCGGCCAACTCGAGATTTTCCTCACCGGCATACTTGCCAAATTCCTCCCTGTCCGGTACCAGCCCTCTGAGCTTTGTGCCTATCAGGCCGGATATTGCGTCATCCGCGTGGATCGCTTCATGGTGAAACGTAGTCATAAAGGTGAAGTTATACGGCTCCTGTCCAAATCTGACGTCTGAGGAATCGGAAACACCGCCAAGCAGCACAAAATAATTATTTTTATCTTCAATTAACGGTGCCGTTTCGGGATTCGAGCTGGCAAGCGACAACGATATGTTGGTCAGCCCTGACAGCATTAAGGGAATAACAGGGATATTCGCATTTGCCATGTTTTCTTTTAATCGTTCAAGATGTTTCCGGCCAACCTTGGTTGAGGCATACGCGTATAGCATGTCGTCAAGGATTTCCTTTTTTGCCGAAATGGAATTATTACTAAAGACATTGGTCGCATTTGCCGGGAAAAATTCAAACAATTTTACCAGGGAGTCGGTTTCAAAATCGCCTCGCTGCTGGTTGATAAAGGCAAGATCGCCCGGGTTCGAGCCGGCATCAACCATATTTTTACCCCGGCCGCCATATAGTTCATCCCGTCCCCCGCTACCTTCCAGTTTGTCGTTCCCGCCAAGACCAAAAAGCACATCATCCCCCTCGCCACCGATCAGTATGTCATTTCCAGCAGCCCCTATGGCGACATCGCCGCCTTTACCGCCGTTAAAGTGCAAAGGGGTATCTAACAAAGGAGACATGACAAATATGTCATCTTCATCGCCTCCGGTATAATCAATCGATCCAATTCGGTCGAAATGATTTTTGTTGATCTCGAATTCGTGTTTTAATGCCTCACTTAATGAATCTTTACCCGTATAATGGGGGATTCGATTCGTTCCTCCTATTGCAAACGCCAACTTTACGGGAATATTTCCATTTTCGTCGGGATCCTCCAGATAAATATGTGAGTCTACATCTTTAAAAGCCTTTATCGCCAGTGTATCGTTTTTAACCTCGATTGCGGCGCCATCGGCAGAGATTTCGTTTTTGCCGGCCGTATCGATAGCAATGCTTTTGGCATTGCTCCTGATCACATCGTTACCGGAATTGCCAATGAGGATGTTGCGCCCCTTTTCCCCAACCAGTACATCATCACCTGCGCCGCCTTGAGCAACATTTGCCCCTTCACCGCCGTCAAAGTGCAGATTCTTATCAATGGCGCCGGACATGATAATCCTGTCATCACCATTATTGCCGGTATAGTCGATTTTGGTGAACGTATCGCTGGTTGGTTTCAAAATGACAGTTTCGTATTTTTGCACACCAGAGTTAAATTTTCCGTGTAGTTTATTCAGCTCGACCACCAAGGGAATATTGCCCTTGGTGTCGGGGTGCTGCAATTGCACATTGAGATTATGTGGCGTCGTCGTTTCAGAATCATCCAAAGCCTTTATCTCCAACGTGCCGTTCTTAACCCGCATGAAACCGCCATTGCTTTCAAGATGATTATCTCCGTCAAAATCCATTAGTAAAGCCGCTTTGCCACCTTTCAAGTTGTCGTTGCCCGGGCCACCATCTAAAATATTGCTACCGAAATCCGCTGAAGATGACAGAGTGTCTTCACCGTCGCCGCCGACAAGCAGATTCGTATCGCCATAGTTCGACGTTAAAATGTCATCGCCACTGCCGCCGTCCAGAAAATTTGCCTCCCCGGTAACATCCAACATATCGTTACCACTGCCGCCGGAAAGGGTGTTGACACGTGCATAATCCGGAGCCAATAAAGTATCGTTGCCGCTTCCACCGTCAAGTGTATTGGTGGTGCCGTGTACATGGCTTTTCTCCACCAGCAAGGTGTCGTTGCCGTCATCACCCATAAGAATGTTTTCAGTGGCGCCTCTTTTAACCACTAACTCATCATCACCATCACCGCCATGTATGATATTCTTGCGAAGCCCGCGCGCGTTAATTATGTCGTCACCGCCGCCGCCGTGATAAACACTCTCACCCGCCTGGCTGGTAAGGTTGTCGTTTTTGTCTCCGCCCTTGATTGTCGCTTTTGTCAGTGGTTGTCCCGCATGTTCGAAATTGATTTTAAAACCGTTTAAAAGCGCGGAGAAATAATCAACGGAGACATCATTCGCCTTGTTTTTCAGGCCCTCGATTATAAGGTTGTCCTCCTGCATAAAGATGCCCTCCTCGGATTCCGTCTGATTTAAAAATGCATGGGCTGAGTATTGCGCTTTTCCAAATTCATCACTCTGGAACGACAGGACCGTGCTGTCGCCCGGGTCTTCGCGGGTGCCGCCCCTGGGTATATTCAATAAATTGATTTCATTGATGCTATCGAAGTACTGGTCGAAAAGCACCTCGGACTTGGCGTCGGCAGACGGTGCCGCTGGTCCGCCGGTCGGTGTGGCGGCGCCGGACGATGTCCCGCCCGGACGGCGATCGATAACCACATGATACCGGCCGCCGGAGTCAGCAACGGAAATGCCTATTTGATTGACGGCGCTGCCCGTTTGGGTTGCGCTGTCGTCATAATGACCATCTATGATTAAAACGCCGTCCGTCAGAGCGACTGTAAAATCGCTAACGGCTGGTTGCGGCGTGGCAGGCGTTTCGGTCAATGCAACCACCGGGCTGGTTTCCGATGCGACCGGTTTGGCGGCAGATGCTGTGTTCTTCGGGTCGCTCTCGAGCACGGTGCCATTTCCGTTAATCAGGGGAACCGTATTTTTCACGAATTTGCCGTCACTGGCCAGTGTGGATAAGCTACCGGTTACGGTAGTTTTTGGGGGCAAATCGGCAGCAGGTGTCACAGGGGTGGAACTTACCGCGGATGCGCCTGAACTATGCAGCAGGTTTTTGCCGGCACCCGTTGACACCGAAGAGCTGCTGATTGTGGTCGCATTTTTGTTTAAATCGCCAGCGAGCGTCGCAGGGGTGGAACTTACCGGAGACGCGTCGGAACTTTGCAGCGGTTTTTTGCCCGCGCCCGCTGACACCGAAGAGCTGCCGGTTGTGGGTGCGTTTTTGTTTAAATCGCCAGCGGGCGTCGCAGGGGTGGAACTTACCGGGGACGCCTCGGAACTTTGCAGCGGGTTTTTGCCGGCACCCGTTGACGCCGAAGAGCTGCCGGTTGTGGGCGTATTTTTGTTTGAATCATTAACAGAAATCGCAGGGGCGTGCTCAGGGGGGGATGTCTCGAGACCACTCGCTTTGCTTTTAAATTTTTGAGCTTTGGGAACACCCGCTTTTTGTTCGTCGCTGGGCGGTGAGAACGCGCCACGCGGGGTCTTTTTTGAGCTGTCTTCTCGAGCCTGTTTTTTCGCCGAATAAGACGTGTCTTTCGTTTCTTGAGTTTTATTTTCTTTTTTTGCCGCAGTGCTTCCGACGTCTTTCTGTTCTGCCACGGGCCCCTTGGCAACTTTTTGGTTTGCCGCAGGGTCTTTATTTTCATTTTTTGGCTTTGAGGTGGTACCTTTGACATCTTTTCCCATTTGAGAAGTTCCTTTCAGGATCCAATCAGCAACAGATTGCCACAATTATTGCGCAATGAGACGCGCGCGCTTTTCGACACAAAATGCCGAGCCCTTACCGTTCCGGCATTGGTCGACATGGTTTTTCAGTGAGATAGAAGTATATTTATTGGGAGGTTAAAAACCGAGCAGCCTTTTTCCATGTGCGCACGTATCGGAAAAAGGAGACAGAAGCCATTTTCAGGGCTTGCGCAAAAACAATTTCACCTTTTATGCGCGAGCCCGTAGCCCTCTGTTTTTTTAGCGAGTGTCCATCCGGAAATAGCATCTTTTGGCCCCTGGCGGCGTTCTCGCATTTTTAAAATCCTCGACATAGCGCGCTATGCCTGCGGTTTTAAAAATGCTCGGGCCT
>JANQIE010000067.1 GCA_028282295.1 Desulfobacterales bacterium
TTTTGGCCCCTGGCGGCGTTCTCGCATTTTTAAAATCCTCGACATAGCCCGCTATGCCTGCAATTTTAAAAATACTCGGGCCGTGCCAGGAACCAAAATCTACTATTTCCGGATGGACATTAGCCTGACAGCTATGGGCCTTAGCCCTGCCTTGCGATCCGTAATGATTTTTGTCCAAAGCCCTGAGTGACTTCTCTTATGCACTGCTGAAATAGTATCCAAATACTTTGGGCTCGCGCAAAAAAATTTATGACTGGGGCGGCGCTGTGGATTTCGGCTGTGATTTGTCTGCCGCCGGACGCTCCTGGGGTTTAACGGTCTTGTCCTTGGCGACCGTCTGCGCCTGCTCGAATTTTTCGATCTTGGCAATCAGCGCCTCGATGGAATCGGTAATGTTTTTCACCTGTTCCTTGGTGGCCAGATTCATTTTACCCAGAATTTTATCGACCCGTTGCTCAACGCCTTCGTTGACACGGGTTTTGAGGCTGGACGCATAGTCGGCCAGCTCTTTTTTGACGCGTTGTGTCGGCGACTGTGCGGCACTTTTTTCTTTGACCAACTTTTTGACCAGCTTGTCGAGTTCGTCCTTGGTGCTGTCGAACATGTCTTTGACTTTGTGGGTGTATCTGTCTTTGTATTCGGAAAGGCTTTCTTCACCTTTGCGCAAAAACTGCAATAGTTCGTCCCAGGAAAGCGGCAGAGCCCCGGACGCCGGTGCGCCTTTTACTTTGGCAATCAATTGGGCGGTAATATCCTCGCCGGTTTTACTGACAATCACGGAGATTTTCTTACCCGAGCGAATCAACGCTTCCAGGGTCTCGCGGGGGATGTATTTTTTTTCAGTGGCATTGTAGTATCTGCCGTTGGCGTATTTTTTGATCTCAATCATGGTAGCCTCCATTTGACGGGCCGGTTCACGCCGGCATGTTAATTGGTATTGGTTTGGGTTAAGTTTTCGACTTTTTTATCAAGGGAATTTACCGCATCGGTGAGTTTTTCCAGATCGTCTTTGTCCGCCAGGTGGATAAAGCGTGAGATCGTGTTAACGCTATCGGTCACTTTTTCTTCCAGTGTCTTGGTGCCCGGAATCCCGGGGAGCAGTTTTTTACCGTCGGCAACCATTTCGTCGAAGGCGTCGCGGGCTTTTTGGCTCATTTCGGTGACCCAATCCTTACGGTCGCAAATAAAGTCTTCCAGAATTTCGCGGCCATCATCGAACGCTTGTGTGACGGCCTTTTTCGGATCTTTGGACAGATCGGAACCGAATTTTTTGCCGGCTTCCAGCGATCTTTTAAGGTATTTGTCATTGTATTGCTGGATGGCTTCGGAAAACTTGTCGCTCGCTTTTTGCACGGCGCGAATAACGTAAAAATCGGATTCAGTCTTGGCGGTGGCCTTGGTTGCTGTCATGGTTGTCTCCTTTTCTGGTTTTATTTGGCAGGTTGTTTTTTTTAGTTGAGTTGCTCATGCCGCGCTGCGTCATAAAGGCAAGATGATGCATTGCGTCATGGATGTCAAGGGCTATTTTGCAAAAATTGATTTTTTTTTATAAAAAAAATAACTGCTTGAAAAAGAATACGAAATTTATGGTGTGCGTCCCGCAGCCGAAGTTGGACACGAACAAAGCAAGGGATGGAGAAGAACATGGCCGAATCGATGAGTAATGCGGACAATTTCTGGTATTGCATGGATGATCCGACCAATTTGATGGTGATTGTCGGGTTCATGGAATTTGACGAGCCGATGGCGTTTACGCGCCTGCTGGCAACAATTGAAGGACGGCTGGCGGTTATTAAACGCTTCCGGCAGCGGGTCGTCAAACCGGTTTCCGGGATCGGTCTGCCGAACTGGGAGTTGGACGCCGGGTTCGATATCCGCTCGCATGTTCATCGCATCGCCTTGCCCGCGCCGGGTGACAAGGCGGCCCTGAAAGCGATGGTGGCCGACCTGGCGACCACGCCCCTGGACCAGACCAAACCGCTTTGGCAGGTCCATTTAATCGAGAACTACGGTAAGGGCTGCGCTGTGTTCTTCCGGATTCATCACTGTATTGCCGATGGCATCGCGCTGATCCATGTATTGTTTTCGCTTACCGACCAAACGCCGGACATGGCCGGGCCGGAAAAAATTCCGGCCCAAGGCAAATTGGCGGCGCCGCAGTTTACGCTGCCGTCGATCAAGTCGGTCGCCAATCTGTTTAAAAAGGCGATCGGATCAGGCCAGCAATTCGGCAATGCCGTCATGGGTGAAATCAACAAAGCCATCGCCGATCCGGGTTATGTCAAGGATGTGGCCAAAACCATCAGTCATTTGACCGCCGATACGTCCTCCGTGTTGGCGCGCCTGGCCCTGATGTCCCCGGACCCGAAAACCGTTTTAAAAGGTAAACTGGGGGTGCGCAAATGTGTGGCCTGGTCCGAACCCTTGCCGCTGGAGGATTTAAAAACCGTCGGCAAGGTGGTTGGTGCGACCTTGAACGATGTCCTGATTGCCGTTTTGACCGGTGCCCTGCGCCAGTACCTGATGAAGCGCAACAGCCAGGTAAACGAACTGGATCTGAATGTACTGGTGCCGGTCAACATTCGCAAACCCGGCACTGAAAGTGACCTCGGCAACAAGTTCAGTCTTGTTTTTCTGAGTCTGCCGTTGCACCTGGAAGACCGTTTGATGCGATTAAAGGAAGTCAAGCGCCGCATGGATAAACTCAAGGGCGCCCCGGATGCCCTGGTCGGCTTCCAGATGCTCAATGCACTGGGCATGGTCCCGGTGGCCCTGGCCAAAAAGGGCGCCCATCTTTTTGCCAACAAGGCGTCGGCCGTGTTGACCAACGTGCCGGGACCGCGGGTACCTTTATACTTCGCCGGCAAAAAGCTCAAGAACATCATGTTCTGGGTGCCCCGTTCAGGACAAGTGGGGATGGGGATCAGTATCATCAGCTACAACGGCAAGGTGAGTTTGGGCCTGTCGACGGATGAGGGCCTGGTGCCGGACCCGGAAGCCATCCTGGAAACCTTTGAAGCCGAGTTTTACTTCCTGCTCAAACTGGTGCAATCCGGCAAAATTTTTAAAGCACCGCACGTGCTCAATGATCGCTACATCGAGGCCCAGGCCGCCAAGGAGGCCGCCCGCCGCCGCGCCGCGGAAGCCGCCAGGGTTGAAAACCACCGCCACTGCCATGCCAAGACCAAAACCGGCCGCCACTGCAAGAAGCAACCCATGAAGGGGAGTCAATTTTGCGCACTTCATCAGCCGCAACCGGTAGAAACACCGGCCGAGGTGCAGGGTTGATTTTTATAATCTTCCCTTGCGCAAAATGGCGATCAGAAGCCAGATCCCCATCAACGCCGCGGCTAGAAACCCAATGATGCCGATGAGCGAAATGCCGTAGATAAACGGCGGGGTTTTAGAGATCACGATCAGGGCCGAGCCGATGATCAACGCGGCGATGATAACGGAAAAGGCGATGCGGTTGCTGATCTGGTCATGGGTGGCCAGCATCCGGTCGAGCCCCTGGTGGGCCAGTTGGATTGAGAGTTTCTGTTTACGGATTTTACGTGTGATCTCAAGCAAATCGCGCGGAAACGTGTGCACGAAGCGCGACAACTCGGCGGTCAACTGGACCACGTCGCTGGCAATGCGGTCCGGCTCGAAGCGCGCGAGCTTGACCTGCTCGATGAACGGCCGGGCCTGGGCGACCATGTCGAAATCCGGGTCGAGCATCATGGCCACCCCTTCCACGGCGGCAAACGCCTTCATCATCAAAAAGATATCTTCAGGAATGCGCAAACGGTGCCGGGAGGTAAGATCGAGCAGGTTTTGCAGCAGGCGGGCGACCTGAATTTCTTTTAAGGGTTTGTAAAGGTGGCGTCCCATGAAGTCGGCCACTTCTTTTTCCAGCCGGGCGAATTCCGGTTCGTCCTCCCAGATGGTCAGGCGCAGGATGATTTGTGCGGCGCGGGTTTCGTTACGGTGCACGACGCTGTCGATGAGTTCGACAAAGTCTTCCCGGGTCTGACGGTCCACCGCACCGACCATGCCGAAATCGACCAGGCAGATATTGTTGTTGGGCAGCACGAAGATATTGCCGGGGTGCGGATCGGCATGAAAAAAGCCGTGGACGAAAACCTGGCTCAGAATCAGGTCGGCGCCGCGCGCGGTGATGATTTTAAGGTCAAGCGCTTCCTCTTCAAGCCGCGCCACATGGGACACCTTGATGCCGCTGATAAACTCCATGGTCAACACCCGGGCACTGGTCAGTTCATGGTAGACCTTGGGGACACAGACCGTGGGTTCACGCAGATACAGACGGGCAAACCGGTCCATGTTGGCGGCTTCGGTGTCGTAGTCGATCTCTTTTTCCAGGGTGCGGGCGAATTCCTCGACGATTTTGACCGGCCGGTGCAGGGCCATCTCTTCCACATGCCGCTCCATCAGCGTGGCCAGATGCAACATGATTTCCAGGTCAACTTCGATGATTTTGCGAATGCCCGGACGCTGGACCTTCACGGCCACTTCGTCACCATCCTTGAGCCGGGCTTTGTAAACCTGACCGATGGATGCCGACGCCATGGGATTCGAGTCGAAGTAGTCGAACAGGTCTTCCGGCGGTTGTTTCAGTTCCCTGGTGACGACCTGGCGGATGCTGTCAAAGTCGCACGGCGGAACTTTATCCTGCAATTTGGACAGCTCGCGGATAAAATCGACCGGCACCAGATCGGGACGCGTGGAGAGCACCTGCCCCAGCTTGATGTAAGTGGGACCGAGTTCTTCCAGCGCCATACGGACTTTTTCGGCGCGGGAAAGTTTGTCCAGGCGTTCGCGTGGTTTGCGGGAAATCAGTTGCAGGCCGATTTCGATGTACTGGTCGATTTTTAAAAGTTCGATCAGGTCGCCGTAACCATATTTGAACAGGACCGCCAGGATCTGCCGGTAGCGGTTCAAGTGACGATAGGTACGGCCGATGGCGCCGATTTTTCGGATACTGAGCATGGTGGGTTCCCGCGATGATTAGGCGTCGCCGGCCTTGTTCTTGTCCTTGGCCAGCCGGCTTACGGCCTTTTTCAGGTCAATGATTTCTTTTTTGAGTTGCTTGAGTTCATCACCGGTGACCACATCGGCTTTTTTTAGAAAATGACGCACCAGGGTTTCGACCCGGTCTTCAAGTTTACTACGGGTTTCGTCATAGAGTTTGAGCAGGTCTTCCAAAAACTTCTTGCCTTCCAGCTCGGGCATTTCGCCTTTTTTAATCATTTCGCGCGCCAGCTCTTCGACCTCGTCTTTGGTTTTAAGCGCCAGGCCGATACCGGCCATCATGGTTTTCTTCATTAAATCCAGCATGCGGGTTTCCTTTTTTAAGATGCTATTTCCGGATGGGCACTATTTGATTTTACCAAGCACGGCACCGGCGATGGTGTTTTTCTGGATCTCCTTGGTGCCTTCGTAGATCTCGGTAATTTTGGCGTCACGATAAAAGCGTTCAACTTCGTATTCGCTGATGTAGCCGTAACCGCCCATCAGTTGAATGGCCTCGTCCGCCACTTCCACGGCGGTGCGGGCGGCATACATTTTGGCCATGGAGGTGAGTTTCGGATCGATGCGGCCCTGGTCGTAGTTCCAGGCGGCTTTGTAGGTGATCAAACGGGCCAGTTCGATTTTGGTGGCCATGTCGGCCAGTTTGTGCTGGTTGACCTGGAACTGGGCGATCTTCTTGCCGAACTGAGTCCGGTCCTTGACGTAGGCCAGGGCGCGGTCAAAGGCGCCCTGGGCAGTGCCCAGGCCCTGGGCGGCAACCAGGATGCGACTTTCATCGAAGAATTCCAAAACCTGGTAGAACCCGCGCCCTTCTTCGCCCACGAGATTTTCCAGGGGCACCCGCACGTTTTTCAGGTTGACTTCGGTGGTGGCCATCATGCGGATGCCCATTTTCTGGCCCACATCGGCGGTGGTCAACCCTTCGCGGTCGGCTTCCACCAGGATCATGCTGATGCCGCGGTAGGAGGGGGTTGCATCGGGGTCGGTTTGACACAAAACAGTATAGTAGCCCGCCAGACCGCCGTTGCTGATAAAAGTCTTGGTGCCGTTGAGCACCCATTCATCCCCTTCCCTGACCGCCGTGGTGTCCATGCGGGTGATGTCCGAGCCGTGGTCCGGCTCCGTAAAGGCGCCGGCCGACAGCATGCGTCCTTCGGCCACCGGCGGCAGCCACGTGGTTTTTTGATCGTCGTTGCCGAACCGCAGAATGCATTCGGAAGCAAAACCGGCCAAAACCAGGGCCGCGCCGATGCCGGAGTCCTGCCGGCAAAACGCCTCGGCCACGATTATGTTTTCAAGCACCCCCAAATCCTGTCCGGAATATGCTTCCGGGAAATGCACGCCGATGAACCCGAGTTCACCGGCTTTTTGCCAGATTTGAGTAGGAAATTCATGCTTGGCCTCCAACTCCATGGCAAGTTCCTTGTCGAACTCGCCCTTGGCAAAGTCACGGGCCGCTTTTTGAAACTGGAGTTGTGTTTTGCTCAGTTCAAAATCCATTCTTCCTCCTCACTGTGTTGGGGTGGTGCCGATGGGGCGCCTTTTTCACCATCAGGAATTGGGGATTAAGAATTAAGAAGTTCGGCCGGTGGTTGTTTTTAAGCGATGGAATGCAAATATTCTTAATTCCAATTGTATAAAACAGTTTTTCACTGACCGGACAGTTGCCGGGGTCATAAAAAAAATGAATATCACCGGGTTAGGTTGATTGCAAGCGGGGATTAAAAAAACATGACACGTTGCGCTATGAAATCAAAAACCACTTTTTGTTGCGCGCAGAGGCGCAGAAAAAAGTACCCCGTCACCCCGGCGGAGGCCGGGGTCCAGAGTCAAATCGATATCAACCTTTTTTGACTCTCCGGATTTCCAAATGCGATTGCCCCGGTTACCCTGAGGTTCTGCTTGACTGTTCAGGCTAACTGGCTTAATTAATTAAACGAATCCTAAAATCTTCGAGTTTAGCGGCGCTCTTCGCTTATTTGCCGGGACGCCCCATCAAAAAAGTGTCCATCCGGAAATAGTAGATTTTGGTTCCTGGCAAGGCCCGAACATTTTTAAAACCACAGGCATAGCGGGCTATTCCGAGGATTTTAAAAATGTGAGAACGCCGCCAGGGGCCAAAAGATGCTATTTCCGGATGGACACAAGAAAGGAATGTGAGCCTGATGCCGTTTTCACTTGCAATGGCCGGTAAGGGTGGCACCGGTAAAACCACCATGGCCGGTCTGTTGATCAAATATCTGGTCGCCAGAAACAAGGGGCCGGTACTGGCGGTCGATGCGGATTGTAATGCCAATTTAAATGAAGTCCTCGGGTTGAAAAACCCGGACACGCTTAGCCAATCGCGTGAGGACATGAAAAAAGGCAAGGTCCCTGAAGGCATGACCAAGGACATCTTCATGCAAATGCGCATGGAAGAGGCCATCGTGGAGGCCGACGGATATGATCTGATTGCCATGGGCACGCCCGAGGGGGCCGGGTGCTACTGCGCCGCCAATACTCTGCTGGCCGGCTTTTTAGAAAAGCTGACCAACAATTATCCGTTTATCGTCATGGACAATGAAGCCGGCATGGAGCACATCAGCCGGTTGACAACCAAGAATGTGGACGCCCTGCTGATTGTGGCCGACGCCTCCCGGCGCGGTTTGCAGGCGGCGGTGCGGATTAACGAACTGGCCCGCTGTCTGAATATCGGTGTTGAAAAAGCCTTTGTCATCATTAACCAGACCAAGGCTGAGCCGTCCGATGAGGTAATGCAGATTCTGGCCAAAGAAGGCTTGGAATTGATCGGCACGGTGCCTGATGATGAAACCGTCTACGCGTACGACCTGGAAGGGCGTCCCACGGTCCAGATGCCCGACGACTGCAAGGCGGTTCAGGCGGCGTTTACGATTTTCGACAAGATTGTGCCTTGATTTTCCGGTGACGGTTCCAAGGGGCCGCACCGACAACTTTAAGGACAGCAATGAAAAAAACAGGTTTTCTCTACGATCTGCGCTACTTGCTGCACGAAACCGGCCCGTACCATCCCGAAGTGCCGGAACGTCTGCAAGCCATTTACAAAGGCATCGAACAAGCCGGCCTGCTTACCCGCCTGACCCGGATCAAGGCCACGCCGGTTGATTTGAAATGGGTGAAACTTGTTCATGACGCCGACTACATCGCCCGGTTCGCCGATGCCTGCGTGGCCGGTAGAAAAGTATTCGACTGCCCGGACAACCAGATTTGTTCCGAGACCTACGACACCGCCCTGTTGGCCGTGGGCGGTGTTTTGGATGTGATCGACCTGGTGATGCAGGGACGCCTCGACAACGCCTTTTGCGCCGTCCGGCCGCCGGGCCACCATGCCGAAGTCGGCGAGGCCATGGGGTTTTGTTACTTCAACAACGTCGCCATTGCCGCCCGTTACCTGCAGCAAAAGTGGCAAATCGACCGTGTGGGCATCATCGATTTTGATGTCCATCACGGCAACGGCACCCAGCATATTTTCGAGCAGGACGCCACGGTGTTCTACTATTCGATTCACGAGCATCCTTCCTTTGCTTATCCGGGCACCGGGCGTGACTTCGAGGAAGGCAACGGCGACGGCTTCGGGTTCACGAAAAACTCCCTGGCGCTGCCCGGTCAAAGCGACACCGAGTATGAGCAGATGTTTACCCAGGATCTTTTTCCGGCGTTTGAAAAATTCAAGCCGGAAGTCATCCTGGTATCAACCGGTTTTGACGCCCATGTTGAAGACGATATGTCCGGCATCAGCCTGTCCAGTCAGGGATTCACCTGGATGATGGAGCAGATTGTCGATCTGGCCGATCAATACGCCCAGGGGCGTTTGATTTCGGTTTTGGAAGGCGGCTATGCCCTGCATCGGCTGCCCGATCTGGCCCGCGAGCATGTCAAGGTGCTGCTGGATCACCAGACACCGGGAAAACGCACCTTAAGTGAAAAGGAGTAACCATGTATGTCAGCCAATCGATGACGCGCGACGTGATCACCATCGATAAGAACGCCGGTATTCTGCAGGCGCGCCAATTGTTAGACAAACACTACATTCGCCATTTACCGGTGATCGACCAGGACAATGTGTTGATCGGCATTGTCACCGACCGGGATATCCGTAGCGCCATGCCGTCGGCGCAACTGCAACAAAAAGACGGTCGTTGCGATCCGGACAAAGTTGAAGCGCTTAAAATCAAAGATTTCATGGTTACGCCCAAATACACCATTTCGCCCCAGGATACGATCCAGGATGCCATGCTGCTGATTCAACAGGCGCGCGTGGGGGCCCTGCCGGTGGTCGACTCCCGCAAGAGTCTGGTGGGTATGTTGTCCGTGCGTGATCTGCTGCGCGCCTTCGTGAATGTGCTCGGTATCGGTGAACCGGGCGTCCTGGTCGGCATCGTGGTGGAAGAAAAAGTGGGCCAGCTCAAGAAAATCGTCGATGCGATCACCCGAATGAACATCTCCTTTGGCAGCGTGCTGGTTGCCCGGCATTGGGAAGAAGGCAAACGGGCGGTGTTTGTTTATCTTCTGACATTGAATATCGCCCATGTGAAAAAAGGTCTGACCGAGGCCGGGTTTGAGCTGCTCGACCCGATGCAGTGGTCATTGGAGCACAAACCATAGAAAATCAAGAATTCGGAATTACGTGCAGAACCTGTGCAACACCCGACCGCCGTACCAGGAACTCTACATTTACTACCTTGAGGGGCGTTTGGCCGCGACCGTTTCGCTGGACGCCCCGGATTTTATCGGCAATTGGGAAGAAGACGGTTTTACGTTTCTCTTCTTTGCCTGTTCCGCCGATGCGTTGATCAACCGCCTTGTGGTGCAACAAACCGGATTGCGGTTCATCGATCGTTACCGGATGAGTTATGAACAGTGGCAGGGCGGCAAGGTTACGGCCCGGTCGATCGAGCAGTTTAACGTTTACCCTCCCTGGGAGACCTGTCCGGATGACGATAACGACCGGATACCGCTGATTCTTGACCCGGGGGTGGTGTTCGGCACCGGCACGCATCCCACGACCCGGGATTGTTTGAAAGCCCTGGACCGGATTTCCCGGCGCGGTTCGCTCAAAACCGTTCTTGATTTGGGCACCGGTACCGGGCTGCTGGCCATTGCGGCGGCAAAATTGGGCGCCCGGCAGGTCCATGCCGTCGATTTCAACCTGTTGGCCGCCCGCACCGCCCGGCGCAATGTCGGTCTGAACCGGTTGGACGACCGCATCCTGGTGACCCAGGCCAAGGCTGAAGAAATGATCAGCCGGCCATGCGACCTGTTGATCGCCAATATTCATTATGATGTAATGGCGCCGCTGATCGCGGCGCCCGGATTTTTGACAGCCAGGTGGTTTATTTTGTCGGGCCTGCTGCGCAGTCAGGCCGTGGCAATAAAAAGCCGGCTCGCCGATTTACCGGTGCAGGTACTGGGACGCTGGGCTCAGGATAATGTCTGGTTCACTTTCTGGGGGCGTCGCCGCGGTGCTGAGATCTAATATAAAACCGGCGACTAAATATGTAAGCTTTCGTCATGCCGGACTTGATCCGGCATCCAGAATTGACGCTTGATTCCGGCGCTCGCCGGAATCACAATTTTCAAGGTATTTTATTGCCGGGTTAATATCTGATATATCTGCCCTTGGCTGAGAATTTGCATCTCTTGTTTTTCCTTGAACTACCTTTTTTTCTTGACCGGAAACATCGCTTCAGATTCTTCAAGTTTGAGTGGACGTTGACTGACCAACTAAAGGTGGCATGCATTTTTACCATTTTGGCGGTTAAGAGGTGCCATGTATATCAAGTGCTGGGGATCACGAGGCTCTATTCCTGTTTCGGGACGAAGCTATAACAAATATGGCGGCGATACGACCTGTCTGGAAGTTCGCAGCCGAAACAACGATATCCTCATCATCGATGCCGGCACAGGGGTTCGCCGTCTGGGCGACCAACTGCTCAAGGAAGGCGAAAGCACGTTCAACTTCATTTTTACGCATGCCCATTGGGACCACCTGATGGGGTTCCCGTTTTTCAAGCCGCTGTACCGGAAAAAATCCCGGATTCACATGTTGCAGTGCCCCTTTCCGCAAAAATACATCGGCAAAATGCTGTCTTCCGTAATGACGCCGCCGAATTTTCCGGTACGTTTCGCCGATCTGCAAGCGGAGATTCTTTACGACAAGGCATGCCCGTTGACATTCAAGATCGGTTCACTGACCATCGATCCGATCGAATTGAACCATCCGAACAACGGCCGCGGCTACAAACTGAGCGAAAACGGTAAAACGTTTATCTTCCTGACCGACAATGAACTCGATTACGTTCATCCCGAAGGGTTGACCAAGGACGCCTATGCCGAGATATGCACCGGGGCGGATCTTCTGATTCACGATGCCATGTACACGCCCGCCGAATACCGGCACACGCGCGGCCACGGCCATTCCGTGTACACCGACACCGCCGAACTGGCCTGCCGGGCCGGGGTTAAGCAATTGGGCTTGTTTCATTTAAACCCGGATCGCACCGACCGGGAGATGGACGCCGTTGTGGCGGACTGCCGGAAACTGATCACCAGGCGCGGCGGCAATGCCACCTGTTTTGCCGTCGGCAGTGATATGGTGTTTCATTTATGATCAGCGTGAAGCGATACCATGCAGGCTACCCTTGACGCCGCCGCCAACATGCTGGCACAGGCCAACGCCGCTGTGGCCCTGACCGGCGCGGGTATTTCAGTGGAAAGCGGCATCCCGCCGTTTCGGGGACCGGGCGGTGTCTGGGAAACCGTCGATCCGATGGAATATGCGACAGTCGACGCGTTTTATCGTCAGCCCGGTATAGTGTGGCAAGTACTGATCCGGGGGCTCACCGAACTGTTGCACACGGCCGCGCCCAACGCGGCCCACCAAGGGTTGGCGCGGCTTGAAGCGATGGGGCACCTGAAGGCCGTGATTACCCAGAATGTCGACGGCTTGCACCAACAGGCGGGTAGTCGCAACGTCATCGAATTTCACGGCACCTTCAGCCGGGTTTACTGCCTGCGTTGCGGCGACCGGCGGCGGGTTGCGGAATTGAAACTGACCCGGTTGCCCCCGCAATGCGCATGCGGCGGCATTTACCGGCCGGATTGCGTTTTTTTCGGTGAGATGATTCCACCCGAAGCGATGCGACGCGCCCGTCAACTTGCCGCCGCCTGCGACGTCATGCTGGTCATCGGCACATCCGCCGTGGTGCAACCGGCCGCGGCCATGCCGGCACTGGCCAAGGGTGCCGGGGCGCGCATCATTGAAGTGAATCCGCAGCCCACGCCGCTGACGCCGGCGATCAGCGACATTTTTTTACAAGGGCCGGCGGCCGTGGTGATGCGAAATTTGATGGGCAAACTGCCAAAGTAAAATTTTTTGCATCGCGGCCGATATCCATGTTATCTTGATAAAACGTTTCCAAACTCACAATCAAAGTCATCTTTTACTGCAAACGGAGACCCCAATGAACGAGTTGACCAATTTCGCAGAAAGAGATTTCGTTGAGCAAGTCACGATCCTCGGCGAGATAGAAAAACAGACCAAAGTCGAAGCGATCCCCGCCCTGGCGGCCCTGCATGTCGCTCAAGCAGGCAACCAGGCGGTGAGCCATATGATCCGCCAGACCCTGCGAACATTGCTTACCAATAGCGAAACGGAAACCGTCAAGGCCCTTTCGTCGGATGATGCCGTCCTGGTGCCGCTGGCGATTGAAGTGGCGAAAGAAAAGCAATTCCCGTCAGCCGTGCCGCATCTGATCCAACTGACCCGCACCGAACAGGACGGCGGGCAACTGGTGCGTGTTCTGGCAGCCCTGTCCACCGTTGAATCTGCTGAAACACTGGATATTTTCCGTCGTTTTATCCAACACGGCGACGATGTGGTTGCCGCGCATTCCATCGTCACCCTCGGTCAATACCGGGATGCCGGCGCTTTGCCGGCACTTTGTGATATCGTCAAAGCCGGTGAAGCCGACGAGCGTTACGAGCAATGCAGCGTCATGACCGAAGCGGCGATTCGTTCCATCGGCGCCATCGGCGGCGAAGAAGCGGTCAAATTTCTCGCTGCGATGATCCACCATCGCAATCCGACCGCCCGCGCCTTTATCCATGAAACCTTGATCAACATCGGCGAGGAAGCGGTCGCTCACATTGCGCCGCTGTTCGACACCGGTGACACCGACCAGCGCATCCTGGCCGCCAATGTTCTGATGCGCATCGGCGGTAAAACCGCCGGCAACACACTGATCAACGCCCTTGACAAGGGCGCGGCCAAACACGCCAATATCCGTTTTGCCATCTATGAAGCATTGGGCCATATCCCGTCCATGAAAAGTATTGTCTGTCTGGTGGATGCCATCAGCGAAACCGACGAAATGGTTTTATTGGCCGTGGTCATCGCCCTGGACAAACAGGTCAATCCCGGCGTAATCACGAAATTACGCGACGCCATCACCGCCGATGCCGCGCATGGCGTGCGCCTGGCCAATGCCATCACCGGCGCCAAAGCCTTCAACCTGATCGATGCCCTGTATCACTGCGACGCCACCATCGGTCAAATGCTGGTCGATGCGATCGCCGCCCAACGCGACACCGACGCCATTGCCGCGATGATTGAACGGCTGACGGCCTCCGAGCAATCCTCTGCCAAGGCTCATATCGACACCCTCAAAGCGCTCGAAGCCACGGCATCCGCCAAAACCGTGCTGGCCGTGGACGATTCCGAAGCCATGCTCTATTTTTACCGCGGCTTGGCCTCGACCCTGAACCTGCATATCGAAACCGCCGCCGACGGCAAGCAGGCACTGGAGGTGTTGCAGGCCCTGACTCAGATCGACTTGATCATCACCGACATGAACATGCCCAACATGGACGGCATCGAGTTCACGCGCCAGGTCCGCGAGGAAGCCAAATGGGAAAGCCTACCGATCATCATGGCCACCACCGAGTCGGAAAGCTCCCAGACGCAACTGGCCGCAAAAGCCGGTGTCAACGCCTTCATTAAAAAACCGTTCACCAAGGAAACCCTGGCCGAGCAAATCCAGAAGCTGCTTTAAGGGCCGCGAATACAGGGTCTCCGCATTTGGTAATCTGGATCAAAACAGCTCAATCTGGTGGGCATGGCCCACCCTGCAATCCTACCCAACGGCAAAAGCAGGTCGGGTGGGCCGTGCCCACCAACGGGATGACTTCCAAATGCAGTTACCCCGGCCGCGAATATATTCCTGATTGACAAGCGGTTGCCGCCTTGTTACGTCCAAGGCTTTATCCCCAACGTTAAGGGCTCGCGCCGGTCCATCCCTGCCAATATCCTCGGGGTGTAAGGTGGCGGCACCCGGTACGACAACCGAACACACCCTTTGCACTTAAACTTCAACTTCATAAAGGACGGCACCCATGATTGACAATGTTTCGACCCATGCCTCGGTACGTGAATACTACGGCGACATTCTCAGCAGTAATAAAGACTTGAAAACCAGCGCATGCTGCAGCACTGAGAGCATGCCGCAACATCACCGCGATATTCTCGCCAAAATCGACCCGGAAATACTCGATCGCTTTTACGGCTGCGGCTCGCCGATTCCCGAGGGCATCGAGGGCTGCACTGTGCTCGACCTCGGCTGCGGCAGCGGCCGCGATGTCTATCTTCTTTCACACCTGGTCGGTCCCGAAGGACACGTTATCGGAATCGACATGACCGAGGAACAGTTGGCCGTGGCCCGCCGTCACGCGGACACCCAGGCCGATCGCTTCGGATATGCGCATTCGAACGTCGTCTTTCATCACGGCTACATTGAGGAACTGGCCGGCGCGGATATCGCCGACAACTCGGTGGATCTTGTCGTGTCCAATTGCGTCATCAATCTGTCACCGCACAAGGATCGGGTGTTCAGTGAGATTTTCCGGGTGCTCAAACCGGCAGGAGAACTCTATTTTTCCGATGTCTTTGCCGGACGTCGCATTGCGGCGCAATTACGGCGCGACCCGGTGCTGCGGGGCGAATGCCTGGGCGGCGCCATGTACACCGAAGATTTCCGGCGCCTGCTGCAAGCTTTGGGCTGCGCCGACCACCGCGAGATGAGTTGCCGGCGGATCGCTTTGGACAACGAAGAACTTGAACGCAAAGTCGGCATGATCGACTTTTACGCCATCACCAAGCGCGCCTTCAAGCTGGATCTGGAAGATATTTGCGAAGACTATGGGCAGGTGGCCGTCTATCGGGGCACGATCCCCCATTGCCCCCACAGCTTTATCCTGGACGATCACCACGAGTTTGTCACCGGCAAACCGATGCTGGTGTGCGGCAATACCGCCGACATGCTGTCGAAAACCCGGTTTGCCCCGCACTTTCGCATCGACGGCGACAAAGCGATTCATTTCGGTCCGTTTGACTGCGCCCCGGCCGTGTCCGACGCGGATGCGCCCGGCGGCGGGGCTTGCTGCTGAGTCGGTCAGGCCAACATGAAAAGCTGCACAAAGCGCGGGTCCAGATCGGCGGCGGCCACGCGGCCCAGTTCGCGCTCGATTTCCCTGAAGAGGTTTTCCAACGTCCGGCCCACCTCTTCACCGAGGGTGCAGGCATCCAGACCGGTGCCTGCGGCAAGGTAGGCCATCAGGTCCTCTTTGCGGCGGTTGCGGGTTGTGCGGGCCGTGCCGGTTGCGGCCGGTTCGAAGAGATCCTCGAAAAAGGGGCGAAACGTGTCCAGGGGAATCGGTTGCAGATCCTTGCCGAGGTGTAGTTCTTCCCGGCCCCACAGGGTAAGGATCAGGTTCTTGTAGGTCGGCAGCATCCCCGGCGGGATGTCGGCGGTGGCGATAGGCGGGTCCAACCGGGCGAGCAGGTTGTCCATGGCAATGATGTGTCGCAGAACGGCGGCGGTGTTTTCAATTTCTTCGAGGGTCTCAAATTCGCGGTATCGGTCGGCTTTGCGGCGGCTGTCGTAAAACATGGGGCGTTTGATCAGCAGTCCGCCCAGAACGCCCAGCCAATGTTCGTCCCAGAACGCCGGTGTCAGGCCGACCTGCGTAAACCAACCGGTTTTGCGCCAGCGCTCGGCGCGCCATTTCAAGTCGAGCGCGCAACCGTAGCCAACGCGAAACAACCGTTCCAGCGGATGCCGGGTGATGAGCGTGCTCCCAAAGGCCTCGATGGGCGTTTCAGGCGCGTCTTGTCGCCGGTACGCGGTTTCCAGTCCGATGCTTAAATACCCCGCGGCCTTGCGCACCACGGGCTGTAATTGCTTGCGGTCCCGAATCGGATTTTTATCCGCGGAAATGATGCGGTTGCACAGGCCGGCAAATTCGGTCTGCAGTTGCTGCAACAGCGCGCCGTCATCTAGGCCGCGCAACGTGCGGGCAAACAGGCTGTCACCTTCGAGTACTCCGGCGTGGGTGGTGGGGACCGGCAGGTAGCGTTCCAAAGGTTGCGGCGTGGCGGACACTTTGGCTGACAGGCCGGGAAGATCGTTGGCCTTGAGGGATTGATAAAGCCCCACAGCATCGTCAAAGGCCATGAACCCTTTCTCGGCCAGGCGCACGTTGCGCCGCCGAAAGGCTTCTTCTTCGATTTCCGCCGGCAGGACCGCCGCGGCTTCAAGCATCAGGGTTTGATACCGGGCCATATCCAAGTCGATCATTTGATCGAGAAACCGGTCAATGAACGCCTGGCGCTCCTTTTCGAACTGCCGGACCGCTTCGGGCTCCGCGGCCTGCAGATCCGGGGGCAGGCGGCGCAGACGGTAGTACAACACGTCGTCCCTGGTTTGAAATCCTTCCGGGATCTCCGAGGCTTCCTGATCGTGCGGCCGCAGGTAGATTTCAATATTGGTGTAAAGGTAGTGTTTCAGAAATTCGGTTTTCTCCTGCACGAACCAGCGCATGAAACGTGACGGGTTGGCCTTGAACAGCAGGTCGAGCCACAAAGAGAGACCGGCGTTGTCCATGCGGTCCTTGTGCCAGGCTTCCAGATCGAGCAGATACTCGCACTGCTGATCCGAGGCCAGATTCAGCAGCGGCAGGGCGTCGGCCGTGCCGATATCGTGCACCAGAAAGTAAAAATCCTCGGCCGACAGGCTGTGCACCAGGGCCGCCGGCTGGTCCGCGTCCAGGATGCGGGCCAGGGCCTCGGCAGGTTCGAGTTTCAGCAGGGCCTTGCGCGCCTGGCTCAGTTTGCGAATGTGTGACGGTACGTTGGAATCAATTTCTTTGATAGGCATGGTGATAAAACCGGATTGTTTAAACTTCCAATGATGACGGGGTTACCCCTGATGTTGCCTGACGCCAGGGGGCGAATTTGTACAAGAGCAGCATGCCCGGCAGGGCGATCAGGGCACAGAAAACAAAGAAGGCGATCCAGCCCATATGGGTGGCCATGAAGCCTGTGGCAGCGGACGCAAACACACGGGGCGCCCCCATAAAACCGGACAACACGGCATATTGGGTGGCGGTGAATCTCTTGTTGGTGATACTGGCCATGAAGGCGACAAAGGCGGCTGTGCCCATGCCGCTGCTCAGGTTTTCAAAGGCGATCACGCCGGCCAGCAAGGTGACGCTGGCGCCGAAATAGGCCAATACGGCAAAACCGGCTGTTGACAGGGCCTGCAAAACACCAAATACCCAGAGGGCCCGGTTGATGCCGATTCGCAACATCGCGATGCCGCCGATCAACCCGCCGAAAATGGTGGCCCAGAAGCCGAAGAGTTTGACCACGGTGCCGATCTGGGTTTTGGTGAAGCCGATATCGAGATAAAACGGCGTCGACATGGTGCTGGCCATGGTGTCGCCGATTTTGTACATCAGGATGAAGGCGAGCATGATGATGGCCCCCGGGCGGGTGAAGTAATCGACCAGCGGTTTATACACCGCTTCCATCAGGGTCTGCGGGGTCCCCTCGGGAACCTCGGGTTCGGGGGCCAACAAGGTTGTGACCACCCCCGGCAGCAGGCAGACGGCCATGATGAGGTACACCATGCGAAACGACATGTGGTCGGCCATGATCAGGCCCCCGCCGGAAGCCAGCAGCATGCCGATGCGATAGCCGTTGACGTACAGGGAAGACCCCAGACCGAGCTCTTCATCCCTTAAGTCTTCGCGCCGATAGGCATCGACGACGATATCCTGAGTGGCGCTGAAAAAGGTCACCAGAAACGCCGCGAACGCAAGCAGCCAGGGGGCTTTTTGGGGACTTGACATCCCCAGGCCGGCGATGGCCAGCATCAAGGCCAGTTGGGCGATCAACAGCCATCCCCGGCGGCGTCCCAGAAAGGGCGGCGTAAACCGGTCGAGGATCGGCGCCCAGATGAACTTCACAGTGTACGGCAGGCCCACCAGCGCCATCAAACCGATAACGGTCAGATCGATCCCCTCGTCCTTCATCCAGGCTTGCAGCACACTGATTGTCAGCAGTAGCGGCAGGCCGCATGCAAACCCCATGAGGAAGGAAACCAGCATGCGGCCACTGAAAATGGCGGCCCAAATGGACGTTGGCGGCGAAGATTCGTCTTGGCGCACTTGCAGATTACTTCCTCGCATTCGCTTCGATCAATTGCGCCGGCGTGACCACCGCGCCGTAAACCTGTTTCAGGTTCAAAAGCCCTTGCTTTTGGGCCGCGAGCACCTCAAACAGTTTCGGGGGCACGTTGGTTTCCTTGCCGTAGGCGTCGGCCTGCAACTCGATGCGCGCCAGAATGTTGTCGACGTACAAGGAAAACTGTTGGTCGTACAACGGCCGCGGGTAGTCTTTTTGGATGATGTCGGTGAAAAGGGTTTTGAGGTCTTCATACAGCGGCAGCAGGCCGATGGGGGTGTCGATGGCGCCGACTTCACCGTGGACGCGTCTTTCCAGCCATGCCAACCAAACCCTGACGTCCCGTTTTTCGCCCAACAGTTTTTTCGAGCTTCCCCCCCGCGCTTCTTCCGTAAGAAAATAGTTCAGTCCGGCCATGACCGGTTGTTTGTCGGTGGCGATTTTCGGGTTACCGAAGAACTTGAACTGGGCATCCATGTAGTCCGCCAGGGCGCCGGGGATAAACGGCGCGTTGGCCCAGGGGGCCCGTTTGACCCCGCTGGCGCCGACTTCGGTGGCGGTGGCGGCCGATACGATGCAGGCGCCGATGGCCACACCCCGCTCCGGGTTCTGGGCCACCCACACCGGCGGCATGGTGTCGCTGTCCCGGCCGCTATAGGTGATGATGCGCGTTACCACGCCCCGGCTGTTTTCGGCCTCGGAGGAGTAATTGGCCAGGGCCCTGGAGACCAGGGTGCAGCGGGCGTTGGGATGCGAGAGAGGGATTGAGCGGCCGGTGTCATCCGTCATGCCTTCATGCCAGTCACCCTGAAAATTAAAGCCCTTGGCCGGATGCTGTTCGCCATTGCCGGCCCAATGCGGCACCAGATCGGCATCGACCAGAACATTGGACCAGATGACTTCGGTGCCTTCCTTGCGCAGCCGTTCCATCAGCTTGGGATCCCCTTCCCAGTTGACGTCTTCAACAATGCCGAAGATGCCGCATTCCGGATTGACGCAACAGACTTCGCCGTGATCGTTGATCCACATTTGAGCCAGATCATCACCCACGAACAGGTCGCCGGCCATGGCGGTGGTGGTTTTGCCGCAACCGCTGGGCGCCGCGCCGGCACACCACGTCACACGGCCGCCGGGCCCCTTGATGCCGGTGATGAACATGTGCTCGGAAAGTTCGGCGCCCCTGTTTTCGTAGATGGCTTTATCCACGGAAAAGCGGTGGTTGCCTTTTTTCATCAACAGGGTATTGCCGGCGTAGGTGCAGTTGACGCTGTAAGTGGTGCGATGGCTGCGATCCATGTAGACGCGGGCATTGGGAAGATCTTCGGAGCGATTGAGCCCCTGGCTGTGAACGTTGGCGTAAAAATGACCGGCCCGCATCACTTCCTTGTCGAAATCCTCCAGGCAGTGGCGGTATAATAAGTCGGCGCTATGCATCACATACGCCGAACTGGTGATCTCCAAGGCCGGGTTGGATACCCGGGCGCCGATGGGCCCCCGGACGTAAAAGCCGATCATCATATGGCGGCCTTCCATGATACCGGCCATTTTTTCACGAATATCGGCAAGAGCCTGGTCGCGTTCTATTTTATTGGCCAGCGAACTGATCTGCTCGCTCGGATTGGCAATGTAAAATGTGCGGTCGACGATGCGCCCTTGCTCTTCTTTCAGGTCGTAATGGATGGTGTGCCGGGACATGGCCAGCTTTTTTTCTTCACCGTTTTTCAGAGACAACTCACAAATATACTGCCGGTCGGCGATGTTGCCGGAATTTATAAAAACGCTTTGGGGACGGCACATGGCAATGGCGTTGGCGATTTTGATGCGGACATCCGGCGTGCGGATTTTATCCATTTTGGTCTGGGTGTCGGTATCGAGTTTTTCCCGCAAGAGCGCATCGGCCTGTTCAAGGGATTCGATCTCCCCGATTGCGGTTACAATATCCTTCCCATTTCCGATTTGCAGCATGGTATCCTACCCCTTTCTAGCGATTGTGTGTCTTTTGCATTTGAAATTTTGAATCGTCGTTGCGCCGGCTTTTAATCGTGTGTTGCAAGTATAATATCTTCCAAGCGGCGTTTGGGCACATGATGGACATCATCCGCGTCGCGCCAGTATTCGATACCGGCATCACGCGGGATTGATTCGATGACAACGGTTTCCTTGGGTTTGCCCAGCGCCAGGACGAGTAAAATGTCGTATTCGGACGGTATTTGCAACACCTGTCGCAGGGCCTTGCGCTTGATGGCGCCCAGCATGCAACCGCCCAGCCCTTTTTCCGTGGCGCCGAGCAAAATATTCTGGGCCGCGATCCCCATGTCGGTGGCGGCCCATTTGGCGTGCTCCGGGCCGCAGACCATGGTGATATAAGCCGTGGGGTGTTCACCGGGCGCCGGACCGGGCCAGCTTTTCAAATAGGCGGCCCAGGCCAGACACTCGAAAACACGTTCATTGACTACCGGATTGCAGGAGAGAATATAGCGCAGGGGCTGCAAATTGGCGGCCGAGGCACCCAGGCGGCCAAGATCGACCAACTCGGACAATGTATTCAAATCGATGCGGTGTGTTTGATCAAAGCGGCGGAAACTGCGGTTTTTTTTAATCAAGTCGGCGATCATGGCTGCTCTCGCATACAGTTGATTTTGGGAGGGTCCGGCATATGCCGCCGCAACCACCCGATGATCTTGTCGAACTCATCGATGAATTGGTTCAGCGCCAGACCGCGATGGCTGACGCGGCCTTTTTCTTCGCGGGTTAACTGGGCAAATGTTTTTTTCAACGGGGTGTAGTAGAAAACCGGATCGTAACCAAAGCCGCTGTTGCCGGCCGGGGCCTCGGTGATCACGCCTTCGCAGCGTCCTTCATAAGTCAGGGCCGGGCCGGCGGGCACGGCCAATGACAAGACACATTCAAACGAGGCGTTGCGGTTGGTTTGGCCTTGCATCGCCAGCAGTAGTTTGGCCACCCGGTCTTCATCCGTGGCATGGTCGCCGGCGTAACGGGCCGAATGGACGCCGGGGGCCCCGTTCAGCGCTTCGACAACCAGCCCGGAATCGTCGGCCAGGGCCGGGTAACCGAGTACCTTTGCGGTGAAAGCGGCTTTTTTGTACGCGTTTTCGTCGAAGGTGGCGCCGTCTTCCGTTACCGGCGCAATAGGGCCGAAATCATCCAGATTTTTAAGGCAGATGGGGTGATTTTCCAACAAGGCGCGCATCTCGGCGGTTTTGCCTGCGTTGCGCGTTGCCAGAACAATGGTCAGGGAATCTTGCACAAGGGCCTCTTTTTTAACATGCCCATCCGGAAATAGCATCTTTTGGCCCCTGGCGGCGTTCTCGCATTTTTAAAATCCTCAACATAGCCCGCTATGCCTGCGGTTTTAAAAATTCTCGGGCCT
>JANQIE010000068.1 GCA_028282295.1 Desulfobacterales bacterium
GGACACCCTTGCCGTCCGGCTAACAGTTCCCCCTGTCGGGTCTGTAGAGGACTTGCACCTCCAAGTGAGTGCGCCATGCCGGGCGCACAAACAAAAGGCCCTGAGATTTCTCAGGGCCTTTTGTACGTTTAACACAACACCTGTCGACGTTAACCACCGGCACAATGCACCAGAATTTTGGTGGCCAGTTTGGCGGCAGTAGTTTCCGACACCTGACTATTGTCTATCTTGACCAATTCGGTGATATCGGCGCCCACGACCCGGCGCCGCCGCCCCAATTCCCTGATCAGCGCCAGTACCTGGCGGTACGTGAAACCACCCGGCTCGGGCGTCCCGGTACCGGGCATAACCGCCGGATCAAGCCCGTCCACATCAAAGGTCAAATAGACCTGATCGGGCAGATCGTCTATGATCGCGTCACCCCAGCAATCGCCATCCGCCTCAAGCGCGTGCATAAAATACGGACGCAATCGGCGCAGCTTGATATAATCCAACTCTTCCGGGGCAATACTGCGAATTCCGACCTGGACCACCCTCAGGTTGATATCTTCGACCACACGCCGCATCACGCAGGCATGATTGTAGCGGCTACCGTTCCATTGATCGCGCAAATCAAGATGTGCATCGATTTGAAGCACCCCCATGTCAGGATGCGACCGGGCCGCCGCCCTGATCGGCCCGAGCGCAGCAGCGTGATCGCCGCCGAGCGAGAGCACGAATTTTTTTTGGTCAAAATAAGCAGCCGCTGCGGCCGTCATCTGCGCAACAGCTTGGCCGGGATCGCCGGTGGGCCGAAGTGGCGGCGCGGTGTGAATCTTCAACGCGGTCCAGTCGGTTAACGTTTCCTCATCAAGTCTCTCCAACTGTCCGGACGCCTCCAAAATATGCAGCGGCGCCTCTTGCGTGCCGGTGCCATAAGAAACATCACGTTCATAACACAACGGTAGAACGACGATGCGCGCCTCGCTGGCCGCGGCGACCTGGCCCGTAGGACCTCCGAAGGGGATAAACGCTTTCATGCGACTGAATTACTTAACAAACAGGGCCGCAGCCACAACCGTGGTCCAGAGATTTTTTTCCGCGCCGGTGGCCCCGATGCTGATGTGCTGGGATTCAACGATCTTGCCCGACATTTTGTAAATATCGCGACGTTCGTCATAATCCTTATCCGGATCAAACTCGATGCCCAAGGTGTTGGCCAACATGGATGCCGCCAAATCCTCGGCATAGTCACCAGCCTGCTTTTCAGTTTCACCAAAGCCGTGATGCTCGGAAAGATACCCGTAACGGCCGTTTTCCGCCGGCAGCGCCAATCCGATGCTCGCCACAATACGCCGGCCCGGTTCATTGATCTGTTCGCGGGCCATCACACAGTGCGTGATTTCACCCGGTTCCAGGCGAGACAGCCCGGTGTCGATATCCAAAATATTGCAATGCGGCGGGAAAATCGAAGATACCGAAACAAGATTAAAATGAGCGATACGGGCGTCACGCAAAGCATTTTCAAAAGAAGCCAGCTTTTCCCGGGCAACACCAACACCTTTGGTGAAGAACATGTAACGCGGAACATACATTGCACTAAATCCTTATTTAATGATCATCATCCAGCTAGTGTCTATCCGGAAATAGCATCTTTTGGCCCCTGGCGGCGTTCTCGCATTTTTAAAATCCTCAACATAGCCCGCTATGCCTGCGGTTTTAAAAATTCTCGGGCCT
>JANQIE010000075.1 GCA_028282295.1 Desulfobacterales bacterium
CTGATAGTGGTCAGTTCCTGGGCATCGTTGCCGTCTTCGTCCACCAGAAATGCGCGATTGTCACCAGTAAAAACCATGGTGCAGGCCCGACTGCCGGATTCATCGGTGACGGTTGTACTTCGATGGGTCACCACGGTGTTCGGGTTGCCGTCAAAGGTGATATTCGTAGCCACCGGATCCTGGGCAATCATATGAATGGGGGCCACAATGGCGATATCATTCCAGGGCACGAAAATCTGACGCCGGGCATCGATCAGGCCGTCTTTCGTACATGCCACCGACAGATGGCCGCCGCCTTCCACCGGGATTGTAAACCGACCTTGAGAATCAGTTGTTACCGTGCCGTATTCGGGTTTGCGATGGATTGTGATGGTCACCCCTTCAACCGGTGCCCCGGCGGCATCCTGAATCCGGCCCGTAATCAATGCAAAGCGATATTCATCGTAAGCGTTAACCGTGGCATCTTCAGGAATCAAATCGTTGTACGTTGCGCCATAGGAACCTTCGGATTGCGGCAAGGGATCACCGAGGACCTTGACGGTTACTTTTTTACCGGCCGCGCCGGTGGGACCGGCGCCGCTGAGGGTGTAGGTCGTGGTATGCCGGGGATTGACAGTCACCGAGCCGTTGACGGCGACAGGACCGATCCCCTGATCAATGTAAGCCTGCGCGATACGGGCGGACGTCCAGGTCAAGGTGGCTGTCTCGCCCGGATTGATGGTCAACGGCGTGGCGCTGAAGTCTACCGCCGGCGGGGCCGTGGAACCGGTCACCGTGACATTGACATTGGCTGTTGCCACGCCGCCTTGACCGGTGGCCGTGATCGTATAGGTCGTGTCTTCTTGCGGTGAAACTGCAATTGAACCGTTGACCGGAACACTGCCCACAGCGGGCTCGATGACACACGTCTCCGCATGGTCCGTGTTCCAGGTCAGTGTGAGCGTTTCACCGGCCGCTATGGTTTGCGGTTCGGCAGTGATACTGACCGTGGGGGGCAGATGAGTGACCGTCAGGGTTGCACTGGCCGTTGTTGTGCCGCCTTGCCCGGTGGCGCTGACGGTGTAGGTGGTGGTCGCTTCGGGCGAAGCCTGGCGTTCACCGGAGGCGCCGACGGAACCGATACCATTTCATAACATGTACCTCAATCAACTCCTGTTTGGACGCTCGAACGAGAACAATACGGCTGATTAATTTATCCAATCATGTATGCATGCGTAGCCCCCTTTTAGATGCATCGCCCGGGCATAACGACAGGCAGAGCAATATAATGCCTTCCAACTAGTTTTTTAAATTTGCTTTATTATCGAAATGGTGAGAGCTGATTTCGGCGGCAGCCTGGCGGTCCTGTTGCTCTTGTAACAGGATCCACAGCTTTCCGTCCCTTGATTACTCAAGGTTTGGCTTTCACAAGAGATCTTATTTTCATGCATTTTACCGGCTGATTTCTCTTTTGTCAAATTTTGGGGGGTTATTTGCGCGAGCCCTTGAATCAAGCAACCCTATGCGGGCGACGGGTTCGTCAACAGGTCATCGTCTTTTGCTTCGCGGGTCCTTTCATGCGACGGTGTTTCCATGGCGATCAGAAATGACCGCAGGTTGGTTTTTTTGTTTTTCAGTCCCAGCTTGGCGCGCACATGATGGCGATGGGTCAAAATCGTGTTGGTCGACAAATTCAACAGGTCGGCAATCTCCTTATTGGTGCGGCCTTCCCGAATCAACTCGGCAACCTGCAATTCCATCGGTGTCAGGTTGTAGTTCTTCAGCAGTGATTGGGGGACGAAGGAAGAAGCGATTCGATTCAAATTCGACTCAATGGTGTTTATCAGATTTTTTTGTTTGGGCGCCAGTTTCGACGCCTTGAGCTGCCGCAATTTGGGCGCCATGATCTGTTGCAGATTCAGAAAGACGTTTTCCTGAAGTTGCTGGCGCTGCTGTTCCAATTCATCCAGCACAACCTTCAAGGCGATTCTGGTTTCATCCAGCTTCTTGCGTGTCTTGTTCAGTTGATCGCTCAAGTGTTGTTCCGAACGATGGGACCGCTTATCCTGATGGTCGTCTTCGGCTTCGGATAATGCCACGATGGCCCTGTCCGGTGATTGCTCACTGGCGATCGGATTGATTTGGAAGCAATAGGAGGCGCCACCTTTTCCGCCGATTGAATCGGTTGTTATTCTGAATGTTTTTTTGATCTCAAATACATCCCGCAACCCCTGCCGGACCCGGATGTGTGATGTCCGGGGAATAAACTGAAAAAGGGTCGCTGTAACCGGCAGGTCCCGGAAAAGGGCCCACCGGTCAAATATGATTTCGGTGATCGCGCCGTTTTGGTCAACGGTCAAAATTGCCAGCACGTCACCATGCCCGCCGGAAAATGAAGCGGGTTGCCGCAGCGTTTGTTCATCCATACCGGGCGACGCTTGTCTTAATTGATATCCGCTCGGCACGTGACTCGCCGGACCATGATCGGTCTGCACCTGATTACTAAACATTGTCGCCCCCTTTTGTTAAAGAGATGTTTGGGTGCTCGCTACGAAGCGTTATTGCTGACCATTTTACCAAAGTCGTTCAGCACTTAGTGTGCCAGATCGAAAGACAAAAAAAATGTAGCGAATCCGGATAGATAACCGAACACATGGCGTAGACGGGAAATTAGAAAGGCAACGAATTGATAAAATGACCAGATGGGGATTGCCAAATCACCATTTCGCGGTTGGAAAAGCAGGGGCGATATTTAAGCCGCGTCCCGAGGGGCAGTACCATCGCGGGACGCGGATGAAATCTGTCCCGCTTTTTACTTGGAGGCTTTCACACGCTCGACGTACTGGCCGGTGCGGGTATCGATTTTGACAAGTTCACCTTCTTCAACAAATGGCGGGACCTGGACGACATAACCGGTTTCCAGGGTGGCGGGCTTGGTGTCGCCGGAGGCGGTATCCCCTTTGACCCAGGGATCGGCTTTGACGATCTTCAGTTCGACAAAATTGGGCAGGGTCAAACCGATCGGGCTTCCTTTAAAAAACAACATGCTGCACACTGTGTTTTCTTTCAAAAGGTCCTTGGCGTCGCCGACCTGCTGCTCGGTCAATTCCTCCTGAACGTATGTCGACATGTTCATGAAGCAGTAATTGGTCCCCTCAAAATAAAGGTATTCCATCTCATGTTCTTCCAAATCAGCGGGTTGATGTTTCTCCCCGGAACGAAATGTTCTATCCACCTGGACACCGGATACCATATTTTTCAAACGGCATTTGTACAGCGCCTGCCCCTTGCCGGGCTTGACGAATTCAAACTGTACGATGACATAGGGGTCGCCGTCGATTTCCAATTTGGAGCCTTTCTTAAGTTGTCCACTTTCAATCATGATCTTTTATATCTCCTTTGCACGCTGTTTTTTTGCTTCCTGCGGACATGCGACCGCCCTGCCCTCGTCACATGGGCCGGCCTGCTTGGCCTGTTCAACCAACCGGCGTACCTTGGTCAAATCTTTTTTGAAACGGACCGGTTTGCCCGAGCGGTCCACGGCGTTGGTGCCGGTGCAGCTATCCACGCCGGACGGACGAACGGCGGCAATCCCCTGCCCCACATTGTCCGGATCGATCCCGCCGGCCAGGATCACCGGTATCCGGCTCTGCTTGACCAGGTCCGCCGCCACCTGCCAATCACAGGTTTTGCCGGTAATGCCCACGAATCCGCTGACCGGTTGGTCTTCATCCCTGGCCTCATCCGCAGTGACAAACAGGGTGTCGGTTAAAAAGTAATCGCTGACCGGCTCGAACTCTGCCGCAATCGCCAGCGAGGGCACCGCCGCGGCTTGTCCCGGTGGCGCGATCGGAATTGAGCGCATGATTTTGATATCCGGCCGGGCAGCTCTGATTTGCATCTGCAAGTCAATCAGCAAATCGATTTTTTCACGGGCTTGCCCGTTGACCGGCAGCAGTTCACACAGATGAATAATATCGGGTTGATAATAGTCGAGAACGCGTAAAACCGTTTCCGGCTCGCTAAAAAGTGGAATCAGGCTGCTCACGGCGCCTTGCCGCCGCACTTCCCGGATGGTGTGTCCGATATCCGGTTGTTTCCAGTCCCGGGCAGCGAGCAGCACACTGCCGATATGATCGACACCGAGCCGTATAAGGGCGTCGGCTTCCTTGGGGGTTTGGACTTCGTAAATTTGAGTAATCATGGCAAAGATATCGTAATTGCAGGCTAAATTCCGGTTGACATTTTGAGGCGTCTCTAACATATTCAGCCTGAATTCGCAAATTGTTTCGGTATATTGCCGATTTGGCTCTGTTTAAAACCGGGTCTGAACGACCGGCGAAAAAGATCGGCGCAAAGGACTACAGCATGATACTTATTATCGATTTTGGATCACAGTTCAATCAGCTCATCGCCCGCCGTGTTCGTGAAGCTCAGGTGTATTGCCAAATCGAACCGCCCACGATCTTGGTCGAGAAAATCCGCGACCTGCAACCCCGAGGGATCATCCTGTCCGGGGGCCCCTCCAGCATTTACGAAGAAAACAGCCCCAGGGTCGACCCGGCCATTTTTGAACTGAACATACCGGTTTTGGGCATCTGCTATGGTTTGCAGTTCATGGTGGATGCGCTGGGCGGCGAAGTTCAAAAGGCGACCAAGCGTGAATACGGCTTTGCCGAATTCACGACCGATTCCGATTCCGGTCTGTTCGACAAGGTTAAAAAGGTCTCCCAATGCTGGATGAGTCACGGCGATTCCATCGTCAAGGCCCCGGCCGGCTTTGAAATTATTGGCTCCACCGACAACACCCGCATCGCAGCCGTCACCCATGCCGGCAAAAAACTTTTCGGGCTGCAATTTCATCCCGAGGTGCACCATACCCCCGAAGGCCGCCGGATGTTGCGCAACTTTCTGTTCACGGTATGCAACTGCAAGCAGACCTGGACCATGAAATCGTTTGCCAAAACGGCGGTTGCCCAGGTGCGTGAAACCGTTGGGGACAAAAAGGTCATTCTGGGGCTCAGCGGCGGTGTCGATTCCTCGGTGGCCGCCGTTCTGATCCATCAGGCCATCGGCCAGAAGCTGACCTGTATTTTTGTCGACAATGGGGTGATGCGTAAAAATGAAACCGCGAAGCTAAAGCAGGTATTAAAACAGCATCTGCACATCAATATTCGCTTTGTGAGCGCCAAACAAAAATTCCTTTTGGCGTTGAAAGGGATCAGCGACCCGGAAAGAAAACGGAAAATCATCGGCAAAATCTTTATGGATGTCTTTGAAGCGGAAGCCAAAAAGATCAAGGGCGCCGAGTTCCTGGCCCAGGGAACCTTGTACCCGGATGTCATTGAATCGGTATCCGCCTTTGGCGGACCGACAGCGGTCATCAAATCACACCACAATGTCGGCGGCCTGCCGAAAAAAATGAAGTTAAAGCTTGTCGAGCCGTTAAAGTTTTTGTTTAAAGATGAAGTGCGGTTGCTCGGCAAGGCATTGGGATTGCCGGATGAGCTGATCTGGCGTCAACCCTTTCCGGGACCCGGCCTGGCCATACGGATTATCGGCGAGGTTACGGCCAAGCGTCTGTCAATCCTGCGGGAAGTGGACGCGGTGTTGCTGGAGGAGATCAAGGCGGGCGGCTACTACAAAAAACTGTGGCAATCGTTTGCCGTTTTGCTGCCGCTGAAAAGTGTCGGGGTCATGGGAGACAAAAGAACCTACGAAAATATTGTGGCCCTGCGGGCCGTAACCAGCAAGGACGCCATGACCGCGGATTGGGCGAAGTTACCCCATGCCCTGCTGGGCCGCATTTCCAATCGTATTATCAATGAGGTAACCGGTGTCAATCGTGTGGTTTACGATATCAGCTCAAAACCGCCCAGCACCATCGAGTGGGAATAACAAGCCATGAGCGAACAAGACGGTTCCAATTTTAAAATCAGCCTGGATGAAGAACCGCCGGAAGTAATTCTGAGCGAACCGCGATCCGAACCGCCGCCAAGCAACATCAACCGGCGTATTTTGTTTTTTTTCACGCTCGCGGTGTTGATCTTTGTCGTCGGGATCGTTGCGGTGTACTGGGACATCAAACAAAGGGTTTTAATTGTACACAGCACCGGCGAACGCGAAACCGAAACCATCTCCAAGGATCTGGAGTCCAAGTTTTCGTCCCTGGCCCTGCAAAGCGCCAAATTAAAGGAAGAACTGGAGAAAAAAGTCGACGAAACCCTGAAAGCCACCGAAGCGCTGAGCACCAGAGTCAAAAAAGCGGAACAGGGGTTGACTTGGCTACGCAAAACCAGAATCAGCAAAAAGTCTCTTAACAAAGAGATCAGCGGTGTCAAAAAAGAGTTCGAGCCGATCCGAAGCGACATTCAAAAAACCGATGCGGATTTGAAGGCTATCGATGCCGGTATCCGCCAGGAGTTGGTCGATCTGGTCGGTTCCATTGATAAAGCCAAGAAGGATGTCATTAAACTTCAGGTCGACATCGCCACCTTGGATCAAAACAAGGCCGACACGGCGGCCTTTGACGAAAAATTAACCACCGACCGACAGAATTTTCAGCAGCAAATGGACGGATTGAACGCGACCCTGCTGCGCCGTATCAGCACTTTGCAAAAAGAACTCAACGTGCTGAAACAAAAGATCTCTAGTGCCGCACCGGCGCCCGCCGCCCCTGCTACGCCCACAGGTCAAGGCGCCATTGAGGAGCAGGACCTGCAATAAAGAGATAAGTTTTCCCATGACCTATAGCCCTTCCTTAATGACCAACAAACGCTTACATCGCCATGGATCAACATAGTTTAAAAAAAATACTGGAAGCGGTCGCCACCGGCAAAACCGGTGTCGAGGAGGCAAGCCGCGCCATTCACCGGACCGCCTGCGAAGATATCCAATACGCGCATATCGACCATCACCGCTCCCTGCGTAAAGGTTTCCCGGAAGTCATTTACGGACAAGGCAAGACCGCCGGGCAGATCATCGGCATCATGGAAAAGATGATGGATCAGGAATCGGTGGTGCTCGCCACCCGTACCGATGCAGCAAAGGCGCAGGCCGTGCGCAACAAAATTCCGGAGGCGACCTACGACGCCGACGCCCAAATGGTGATCTGGCGCAAGCATCCCCCGATCCTTCAGGGCAAAGGCACAATTCTGATCCTGTCGGCCGGCACCTCCGATATCCCGGTGGCGCGCGAGGCGTTTTTGACCGCCGAGGCCATGGGGAACAAAGTCGAAGCGGTTTACGATGTCGGTGTTGCCGGCATCCATCGGTTGTTTCGCCACAAAGAAATGATCGATACCGCGTCGGTTCTGGTCGTCGTGGCGGGAATGGAAGGCGCGCTGCCCAGTGTGGTGGCAGGCATGGTGGGACGGCCGGTGATCGCCGTTCCGACCAGTGTCGGGTACGGCGTCAGTCTGGGCGGTTTGACCGCCCTGTTCGGCATGCTGAACAGTTGCAGCTCGAATGTGGCGGTGGTCAATATCGACAACGGCTTCGGTGCGGGATACATGGCGGCCATGATCAACCGGGTGTAGCCCGTTTGTTTTGCACGCTGGGAGCCAAGGGCTTTCGCAAGAATAATTTCCCATTTTAGGCGCCCGGCTTGATGACCTGAAGCCGGGATGCCTAAAATGGGAAATTATTTTTGCGCGAGCCCTAAAGAAAAGGTTTGATCGACGCCAGTTCGTTTGCCTGAATCGGACGCCAATCGATTTTATACACCAGATCCGAACCGTAGCGCGCATGGGCCTTGAAAACCGCCACCTGCAACTCATCAAGGCCCGGATCGAACTGCTCCACCCACAGCACCTTGCCCACATCCAAATCAAAATCGCGGCAAACCGATCGGCCCAGGGATTCGGCGCAACTTGCTTTGTAGATACCGGTTTCCGAGCGCACGGCAATCACCGCCGTGGGCCTGACAAAATGAACCTCAGGCCGACCCATGCTAAAATCGAACACCCGCAAATGCCAGGCTGCGGCCGTATTCAAATTTGTCGACGGCCTGAGACGATAGGTTCCGTCAAATAAAATCATAAAACTTATCAAAGCGGTTTGATCGGCGACATCACGATTCGAGCGTGATGACGACCAATTGGCCCGAGTCCCGTTTCACCAGCAACCGGACCGGTTTCTTCTTGCCATACTTCTCGATCAGTTTGATTAATTCTTCAGGTTGGGACACTGCAACACGATTGGCTTCTTTAATCAAATCGCCGCGCTTGATCCCGGATCGCTCGGCACGGCTACCAGCTTTCACACGGATGACCAAAACGCCGGTTTCATTCAAATCGAAGCCGAACCGACGGGCGTTGCTTTGGTCCAACGCCGTGAGCATCAAGCCCACTTGCTGCTCATCGACCTCGGGCGCCTGCATTCTGGCTTCAGCCGCCGCCCGTTCACCCAGCGTCACGTAAACGGTTTTCTTTTTGCCGGCGCGATACAGCGTGATTCGCGTCCGTTTACCCACCTTGATATCGGCCACGGCCCGCGATAATTCCCGGCTGCCGGCGACACGTTGACCGTCTACGGCCACAATGATGTCCTTGGCTTTGATCCCGGCTTTTTCCGCAGGATCACCTTTGAACACCTGGGTCACCAACGCACCCTTTTGGTTTTCCAATTCGTAGTACGCCGCCACGTCGGGCGTCAAGTCCTGAATCGCCACTCCCAACCAGCCGCGGGTAACCTTGCCGCTCGCCTTGAGTTGGCCGATAATATCTTCGGCCATGTTGATCGGGATGGCAAAGCCGATCCCCTGGCCGCTACGGACGATGGCTGTGTTGATGCCGACCACCTTGCCGGACATGTTGATCAAGGGGCCGCCACTGTTGCCCGGATTGATCGAGGCATCGGTTTGGATGAAGTCATCATATGGCCCCGCCCCGATTACACGCCCCTTGGCGCTCACAATGCCCGCCGTCACCGTTTGTTCCAAGCCAAACGGACTGCCTACGGCCACAACCCAGGCCCCGATAGCCAAATCATCGGAGTTGCCCATACTCAGCGGCACCAGATCGTCCGGCGGTTCGATCCTGATCAGGGCCACATCGGTTTTAGGGTCACGGCCCACAATCTCGGCATCGAATTCACGCTCATCGGCCAAGCGGACCTTAATCTGGTCGGCCCCTTCTACCACATGATTGTTGGTGACGATAAAGCCCTGCCGGTCAACGATAAATCCCGATCCCAGACTGCGTTGTTTGAATTGACGCTGACGCCGGTCATGGAACGGCCCCCAGAAATCATGGAAGCGATCACGCCTGTCCTTGAAGGGCTTGCCGAAAAAATGTTTAAAGACCGGCCCTTCCGAGTCCACCGTTTTGACGGTGCGGATGTTGACCACACTGGGTTTGACCTGCCGGGCCAATTCGCTGAAATTGGCCGGCACCATCATCACGGCACTGTCTTTGGCCGCGATGGCGGACGGTCCCCCACTGCCGGACCAAACCCCGGACACGATCAGGGTGACTGCGATTACAATAATAATGCGTGTAGATTTGGTTTTTCGATTCATGCTATCGACCTCCCGTTTTTTAGGGCCGCGGAAAAAATAAAATACCTCAAATTCCGGTCCGTATTTGGGACATTTTATTTTTTCCGCGGCCCTTATTTTGGGAGCAACATAACAAGCAAACCTTGCGAGAGGATGACCGCAAGATTACCAATTGGTAATCTTCAGACTTAGGGCTCGCGCAAAAATAAGTTCACATTTCAGGCGCCCGGCTTCAGGTCAGGTTGATTCGATCTGAGGTGCCAGAACCGCAGCCATAGCGAGCTCGTGCCCATCCGGAAATAGTAGATGTTGGTTCAGGCCAGGGCCGCAGCGAATTTGAAACCGCAGGCGTAGCCTTGCTACGTCGAGGATTTTAAATTCGTGAGAACGCCGGCCTGGACCAACATCTACTATTTCCGGATGGGCACGAGCTATGGCGAGGATTTTGGGGCCGAAGATCGGACCAGGATAAGATGACCTGAAGCCGGGATGCATAAAATGTGAAATTATTTTTGCGCGAGCCCTTAGGTCGATTCCGCAGGTTGTCAAGCAGTCGGCAGGGTAACGGTCATGGTGGTTCCTTGACCGGGAACGCTGGCGGCATTGATACGGCCGCCGTGGGCGGTCACAATCGCCTGGACCAGGCTCAGGCCGAGTCCGGTCCCTTCTTTGGAGCGGCTGGGGTCGGAACGAAAATAGCGGTCAAAGACACGGGGCAGATCCTCAGGGGTGATCCCGATGCCCGAATCCTGAACCACCAGGACAATGTCATCGTCCTGTTCGGCTCGCAATACGACCCGAATTTCGCCGCCGGCCGGCGTGTACTTCACGGCGTTGTCCAACAGATTCCCGATCAGTCGCTGTATCAGATGTAAATCGCCGTGCCAGCGGCAGCAAGACGGTAATTCGAGCTTCAATTGGATCCCGGCCTCTGCGACCAGGGGATCGAACAATTCACAGGCGTCGGCGACAACGCCGGCCAGATCAAAGTCTTCGCGCCGGACCCGGGCGACACCGGCTTCGGTTTTGGAGATCATCAACATGGTATTGATCATTTCCAAAAGCCGGTCGCATTCTTCAATAGTGTTGCCCGCCATTTTTCTAAAACCGCCAAGATCCGTATCGTCGCCGGTCATCGCCAATTCGGCGACCCCGCGAATGCGCGTCAGGGGGCTTTTTAAATCATGGGCAATACTGTCGCTCATTTCCTGCATGCCGTTTACCAGGGCTTCAATCCGTTCGAGCATGGCATTGAACGTCAGGGCCAGACGATCGATTTCATCATGCGTGCCCTTGACGGGCACCCGCTGCTTCAAATCGCGGCCGGTAATGCGGCGGGCCGTGCGGGTCACGGTTTCAACCCCGGACAACGCGCGCCGGGCCATAAACCAGCCCACGGCGACGGCCAAGGCCAGCAATCCGCTCATGGCCGTTACAAAGAGTTTGCGAAACGTATCGACCAGCCGCGTATAATTTGCCATGGACTGACCGAGTTGCAGAACAATGCCATTGCCGATGCGATCGTACAAGACCCGGACGGCGTCGCGACGCGGCGCCAGCGTTACGGTTTCGAACGTATACTGCCCCTCACGCGCGAGTTTGCGCACATACTCGCTGCGAATACCGATATCCTGCCAGTAGGACATGTTGGAGGATGAAAAGACAACGCCGGTAGGATACAACAGCCGGATAAAAAGGGATTGCTCACCGGCGGCTTGTGCTTCCAGGATGGCGGCCTGTTTGAGGGCTTCCATACCGCGCAGGGACAGCACCGTGCCGAAGGCGCCGGATCGCTCCAGCAGGTCCTGGTCGATCCGTTCGCGAATCAACGCGGTGATGAGCAAATAAAAGCAAAGAAATGCTACCGCTGCTGTCAGGGTAAAAATGAGGGCATACCAAAGGGTGAGACGCAGGGCGAGTGAGCGGCGTAAATCAAGCAGGCGCTTTGATAACATAACCAACCCCGCGAACCGTGTGAATCAGGCGGGTATCGAATTCTTTGTCGATCTTGTCACGCAGCCGGCAAATGCGGGCTTCAACCACGTTGGTCCGCGGATCAAAATTGTAATTCCAGACATGTTCCATGATCATGGTTTTGGAAACGACTTTTTCCTTGTTGCGCAACAAATATTCGAGCAGGGCGAATTCAAGCGGTTGCAGTTCAATGAGGTTGCCTGCCCGGGTAACCCTGCGGGTCACGATGTTCAAAGACAAATCCCCGATCCCCAGTTCGATCGGCTCTGTTGTGCCCCCCGCCCTGCGAAGCAGCGCCTGTACCCGCGCCAACAATTCGGTAAACGCGAACGGCTTGGTCAGATAGTCATCCCCGCCGGCCTGCAGCCCCCGGACCCGGTCATCCACGGTGCCCTTGGCGCTTAGGATCAAAACCGGAGTGTTCACTTTGCGCGCCCGCAATTTTTCAATAAGGGTCAGGCCGTCTACCCCCGGCAGCATAACATCGACAATGGCGGCGTCATAAGGTTCGGTGAGCGCCAGGTGCAGTCCGTCCAGACCGTCGGTGACGTGATCCACGGCAAAGCCGGCCGCCTGCATGCCCTTTTGAATAAACGCGGCGATCTTTAAATCGTCCTCTACCACAAGTAGACGCATGGGATAGAAATTTCGTTATTGTTTTTGAAGAATTTGGCGCACAGCATTTCCGTCGGCTTTGGGACCGAAGTGTTTCATGATCGCCCCCATGGCCTGCATTTTGTTTTTGTATTGCGAAAAATCGATGTTTGCCTGAATCCAGGCGGTGATCTGCGCCTCCGTGGCCATCTGGGGCAGATAGGATTCCAGGATGGTGATATATGCGGATTGTTGGGGGGCCTTTTGTTTTTCCAACAGTTCTTTTTCAGCCTTCACCAATTTACGGATAATTTTGACGACATCATCATCGGCAAGCGTCTTGGAGGCCTGGCGGCCGAACTCACCGAGCACGACCCGCAACGCTTCCTTTTTCTCCACATTCTTATCCAAAATGGCCGTCTTGAGATCCGCTTTTATTTTTTCTTGTAGTGTCATTGGATTATCGGATGTAATAAATTTGGAATGTTAATATCGTAGTCTTGCAACGACAACGGATTAGACAGGAACGATGCGGACAACGCGCTTTCATGACAGGTCCCGGGCATTTCAAAGAACACCACATCACACATCGATTGAGGCGGTTGCATTTCAGGGCGACGCGCCCGGAGCGCTTGAATCGTGTCAACCAATATTGAACAAAGAACCCGAATCAAAAATAGCTGAAAGAGCACCGGTTCTCAAAGGACCCGGATGGGCTACTTCTGGATTTCGTAGTCAACCCTCTTTTTCAAATCCGTACCACATTTGAAAAACGGGAGGCGTTTCGGGAGAACTCTGGTGGTCTCGCCGGTCTTTGGATTCCGGCCGGTGTAGCCTCGATATTCTTTTACAAAAAAGCTACAAAAGCCTCGAATCTCGACCCGGTCCCCCTCGGACAGCGCGTCACCCATTTGGCCGAAAAAGATATCGACAATGGCTTCGGCTTTGTTTTTCGTAAGCCCATTCTCTACTTTCAGCCGTTCAATCAAATCCGTCTTGTTCATATTTCCTCCTGAAATTTCCATTAAATCAATAAATTATCCTATTTCTTTCAAAATGTCAATTATTTCGATGGATTTAATCCGGCCACACATGATCCTGCCGGAGAAGTATTCCCTCGTCTATCTGCATCGGCTATCAAGCGCTTGGATTGGTGAAGAAGAATATCCTTAGGTAGTGTCCATCCGGAAATAGTAGATTATTGCTGATAGGCTTTCTGGCGGGCTCGCGCGGCGGAAACCAATACATCCACCTTCACATCCACATAATCAAAAACACGCGCCTTTTCTTTTCCCGGAGCCGGACGTAATACCCGCCCCAGATACTGCAGGACCCTGCCACTGAACCGAATGGGCGTCGCCAGAAACAAGGTGGTCAGGTGCTTGCAGTCAAACCCTTCCCCAATCAATTGACCGGTGGCGATCAGCACTTTTATGTGGCCGTTTTGCAGGTTTTCGAACACTTCGCGGCGCTGTTGATTGGTCAAATCGCCAGTCAGGACCGATGCTTCGATTTGATGGCCAAAACGCAATAGCGCGGCCAAACTCTCGCAGTGATGTTTGCGATCGGTCAATACCAGACAGACACCCTGGCCTTCACGCACTTGCTTGGCGACATCTGCAGCGATCAACCGGTTGCGGGCATCGTCGCTGGTCAACTCCGACAGCATGCGCGAATAGTCCCGGACCGGATCGTAAAAAGGTTTAAAATCTGTTTCGCGGACAATGATATCGGCTTGCAACACATGCCCGCCGTCCACCAGATCGGCGGTTTTCATCTCATGCACCAGGTTACCCAGATGCCAAAAAATCAATTTGGAGAGCTGGTCGCGACGCCAGGGGGTTGCGCTCAACCCCAGCATATACCGGCAGTCGAATGCCTTGACAGCTTCGGTAAAGGTCCGGCTGGGCGTCCGGTGACATTCATCCACGATTAAAAAACCGATCTGCCCGGCAACTTCGTCAACCCGTTTATACAGACTTTGAACCAGGGCCACCGTGATCGCGGCCCCCATTTTGTTTTTGCCGCCGCCGATCATCCCGACTTCGTCTTCCGGCACACCCAAAAAGGCGCCGATCCGGTCACGCCACTGAAATGCCAGGTCCTTGGTATGCACAACCACCAGGGCCGGTTGCCGACGTTGGGCCACCACCGCCAATGCCATCACGGTTTTGCCGGAACCGGTGGGGGCGCTCAACGTTCCGAACTCCTTGGCCAGAATATCGTTCACGGCGGTCTGTTGAAGCGTTCGCAGCCGTCCGGTGAACTGAAAGGACACCTCTGTCAGGGTCCGACGACGATCGTCGATCTCAAAGGCAAGACCATCGCGGTGACACAGGTTGAGGACCTGCCGGATATACCCGCGCGGGGTGATAAGGCCGCCCTGGGCTGTTTTGCGGTAAAACCGGAGTACCTTCGCAACCCCCTTGTTCCAGCGTCCCATACGCTCGTTCTCAAGCCATTTGGGATTGGCCAGGGTCAGCCGGTCGATCAAATCCGCTTTTAATTCCTCGGAGATGTTCTTCAGATGCAAATGATTCTTGAGAACCAGGGTCAGTTTGGCTTCGGTCATCATGAGGCAGCGGGAAATTGTGAGGATTGTTGATTAACGCGTGGCAGACCGGGACTGTTGTCCAGGTACATCAGCGGCACTTGCAGACCGGCCCGCAAAAAGCGATTTGCTTCAAGTTGTTCGTTCTGATAATTCGTCGACATTACCACACGATCCAAACCGAGGTTATTCAAACATATCAAAGCATTAAGCCTAAGCAGAAAAAAAGCGCAAGTCAAGCAGGATAAATCTTGCAAAAGCTTGCCTTCATCTAGTGGGTGCGGTATACAGCGATATTTTACGAACCAGTGCCATTTGCATTTAGACGAACGCACATCCGGCAAGCCTTTCAGCACATAGATAAATGAGCAAACGTAATCCCATAGCCGTTGTCGGCCTGTCCGGCATTTTTCCCGGTGCGCCCGACATCGACACCCTTTGGCGCCATATCACGCATAAATACGATGCCTGCGCACCGATCGCCCCGCAGCGCTGGATCGCCTCCGGCGATTACATCTGCAACAAGTCCCCCCAACCCGACCGTGCCTTTCACAACCGGGCCTGTCTGATCGACACCTTTAATCCGGACCTTGACGGCATCAACCTGCCGTCCGATTCAGTTCAAGAACTGGACCCCCTGTATCAAATCGTCTTGTCGGCCGGCCATGTCGTGTTGAACGACTGCATCACCCGGGACATTGCCCCGGCGCGCAAAAAAGTGGTGCTGGCCGCCATTGCGCTGCCCACCGACGGCGCGTCCAAAACCGCCCGCCGGGTCTTGGGACGTGCCCTTAAAGCGCGGCTTTTCGGCAACGGCGCCCCCGAAACACCGTGTGACCTGTCCCTGACCGATGGCCTGTCGACCCGGGTTACCGGTTTACCGGCCACCCTGCTCGCCCAGGCGTTCAATCTGCAGGGCGGCGGCTTTACCTTGGATGCCGCCTGCGCCTCATCCCTGTATGCGGTCAAACTGGCCTGCGATGAGTTGCAAAACCATCGCGCCGATTTGCTCATCGCCGGCGGTGTCTCCCGTCCCGATTGTTTGTACACCCAGGTTGGTTTCAGTCAGTTGCGGGCGCTATCGCGCACCGGTCGCTGTGCCCCCTTTGACCAGAACGCCGACGGGCTGGTGGTCGGCGAGGGGATCGGATTGCTGGCACTAAAACGGCTCGATGATGCCGTGGCGGCCGGGGACCGGATCTACGGGGTCATTCGCGGCATCGGTCTGTCCAACGATATCGGCGGCAGCCTGCTGGCGCCGGCCAATGAAGGGCAATTGCGCGCCATGCGGCAAGCCTATGCCGACGCCGGATGGCAGCCCCGGGATGTTGACCTGATCGAATGCCACGGCGCCGGAACGCCGGTGGGCGACAAAACCGAACTGAACAGCCTGCTGCAATTGTGGGGCGCCGACGGCTGGGAAACCGGGCAGTGCGCCCTGGGCTCGATCAAATCGATGATCGGCCATCTGCTTACCGCCGCCGGTGCGGCGGGCATGATCAAAACCCTGCTGGCCCTGAAACACGCGGTGTTGCCGCCGTCCCTCAATTTTACCCGGACGCCCGACGGCATTGATCTGTCCCGAAGCCCGTTTCGCATCCAGACCGAAACCGCATCCTGGGAGTCACCGGCGGTGCGTCGCGCTGCGGTGAGCGCCTTTGGTTTTGGCGGCATCAATGCGCACCTGCTGTTTGAATCCTGGCAGCCTTCTGCAAAACAAACATCCGCCCCGGCCACTCAACCAGCCCGCATTGAGATCCAATCTGTAGCGGAACCGGTGGCCATCGTCGGCATGCAAACCCACTTCGGCACCTTGGCAAATCTGAAGACGTTCAAAGAGGCGATCTTTAACGGACAGCCGATCTTTGCAAAGCGCCCCGCCAACCGCTGGCATGGCGGCGAAATTGCCGTTGCGCCCCATCTAGGCCCGGATATGCACGGCGCCTTTATCGACCGGTTTGAACCGGCCGTCGATCGTTTTCGCATCCCACCCAAGGAATTGCCCGACATCCTGCCGCAACAACTTTTGATGCTGGATGTGGCTGCGGATGCCCTGCAAGATGCCGGATTACCGCAACGATTGGACCGGCCGCGCATGGGGGCCATTATCGGTATTGAATTCGACCAGGAGGCCACCCATTTTCATTTGCGCTGGCAGTTGCCACGCTTGATCGATGCCTGGGCCGGCGAGCGGGACCTGAGTCTGACTGCCACGGAAAAAGCCCAGTGGCTCGAAACCCTGCAGGCGGCCTGCGGCCCGCCGCTAACCCCCGAGCGAACACTCGGCGCGCTGGGCGGTATCGTAGCCAGCCGGGTGGCCAAGGAATTCGGCTTAGGCGGCCCCAGTTTCGTGGTTTCCGATCACGCCGGATCGGGTTTGCGGGCCCTTGAAGTCGCCCTGCGGTTTTTGCAGCAAAACGAAACCGACGCCATGCTGGTCGGTGCCGTCGATCTTTGCGGCGACATTCGTCACTTGATTGCTGAGCATCAAATCACCCCCTTTACATCCGATTCGACCGTAAAACCATTTGATCACAACGCCACCGGTACGCTACCCGGCGAAGGGGCCGTGGCCCTGGTTCTCAGACGGCTGGATCAAGCGGTTGCGGATCAGGACCGCATCTACGGCGTCG